>JANPKC010000023.1:0-2049 GCA_031425855.1 Actinomycetes bacterium
TGCTCGACGAGCCGCTGTCGGCCCTGGACGCGCACACGCGGAGCGTCGTCCGCGGGGAGCTGGCCGAGCTGCTGGCCGAGCTGCGGCTGCCGACGCTGCTCGTCACGCACGACTTCGAGGACGCAGCAGCGCTCGCCGACCGCGTCGGTGTGATCGTCGAGGGACGGATCCTGCAGCTCGGCCCTGCGGCGGAGCTGCTCGCCGCTCCGGCGGACGCGTTCGTCGCCGGCTTCACGGGCGCGAACCTCCTCCACGGCACGGCGCGGCCCGCTGCAGGCGGCCTCACCGAGATCGTGCTCGACTCGGGCGGCTCGATGTACTCGGCCGACGCGGGGACCGGCCGCGTCGGCCTCGCGGTCTATCCGTGGGAGATCGCGCTCGCGCGCGACGAGCCCACGGACTCGGCGGTCAACCATCTGCGCGGTGAGGTTCGCTCGCTGGTCGCGCTCGGCAACCGCGTTCGCGTTCGGGTCGGGCCGCTGACCGCGGAGGTCACGGCCGCCTCGGCCGAGCGGCTGGCGCTCCGGGAGGGCGAGCACGTCGTCGCCTCGTTCAAGGCGACGGCCTCGCGGCTCGTGCCGCTCTCCTAGGCGGGGATCGCGGCCGCCGGCCAGGCGGCGCCGATGCCGAGCTCGTCGGCGAGCGCCGCCACGACCTCGGGGTCGAACTGGCTGCCCGAGCAGCGCGCCAGCTCGGCGACAGCCTCGTCGTCGCTGAGCCGGCCGCGGTAGACGCGGTCGGACGTCATCGCGTCGTAGGCGTCCGCGACGAAGATGATCCGGGCGCCGAGCGGGATGTCGTCACCGCCGATCGCGTCGGGATAGCCGGTGCCGTCCCAGCGCTCGTGGTGATGGAGGACCCAGTCGGCGACGGGGTCGACGCCGAGGCTTTCGAGCATCCGGTAGCCGATCTGCGGGTGCCGCTCGAGCACCAGGCGCTCTGTCTCGGAGAGCGGGCCGGGCTTGCGCAGGATCTCCTCCGGGATCGCGAGCTTGCCGAGGTCGTGCAGGCTTGCCGCCAGGCGTGTCAGCTCCACCTGCTCGCGGTCGACGCCGAGACGGGTGGCGATCCGCGCCGCCAGGTCGGAGACCCGCTCGGAGTGCGAGCCCGTGTAGGCGTCGCGCGCATCGACGGCCTTGGCCAGGCTGGCGGCGGCGCGGAAGCGGGCGGCGCGGTCGGGGCCGGCGGCGAGCCGCTTCAGCTCCGCGATCTCGACCACGTCAGGCCGGTAGACGCGCGTCTGATTCTTGCCGTACTCCTTCGCCCAGTAGAGGGCGCTGTCGGCGCGGCGCACGAGCTCGTCGCGGCCGACGTCGTCGAGCGGGGCGGTCGCGATGCCCGCGCTGACCGTGACCGGGCCCGCCGGCTCCAGCTCCACGCTTGCGATCCGCTCGATGATCGCCTCCGCCGCCATGCGCGCGCCGTCCTCGTCGCGGCCGGGGAGGAGGATCGCGAACTCGTCGCCGCCGAGCCGGAACGCCTCGCCGCCCTGGCGGAGGTTCGTCGCCATCTGGGCCAGCACCTTGTCGCCGCCGGGATGTCCGAAGCGGTCGTTCACCTTCTTGAAGTCGTCGATGTCCACGAGGCAGAGGCTGAGCGGGTAGCCCTGCGCCTGCGAGTCGGCGAGCTCACGCTCGAGCCGGTCGTGGAAGTGGCGGTGGTTGCCGAGCCCGGTCAGGGGGTCGGTGAGTGCGAGGCGCATGGCGCGCAGCTCGCGGAAGGTCGAGCGCTGGTAGAGCGCGATCGCGAGCAGCGGGCCGACGAGCGCCGCCGACAGGAGCGGCGTGCGCTGCCAGAGGATCACGAGCATCAGCGCCGCCGATGCCATCAGCGCGAACGGCATCGCCGAGATGGTGATGTTCGTCCGCACGACCGGCACGAACGGCTTCCGCGAGCTGACGCTGAGCACCAGGCTGATCAGGAGCAGGTTGACGCTGTAGAACGCGAAGGCCGCGAGCACGACCTGGGCGAAGACGAGACTTGCCTCGTCGCCGCGCACCGGCGCAATCGCCGCACCCGAGGCCGCGGCGGCAATCGCCATCACGGAGG
>JANPKC010000024.1:0-10406 GCA_031425855.1 Actinomycetes bacterium
GCAGCCCCGGGAGCGAAGCGACCCTTCAGGGGTCTTCGCGCTGTCCGGGCTCCGCCCGAGCGGGCAGCCCCGGGAGCGAAGCGACCCTTCAGGGGTCTTCGCGCTGTCCGGGCTCCGCCCGAGCGGGCAGCCCCGGGAGCGAAGCGACCCTTCAGGGGTCTTCGCGCTGTCCGGGCTCCGCCCGGTCAGCTGCGGGCCAGAACAGTGCCGGGGGCGGGAGTCGAACCCGCACGGCCGCGAGGCCGGCCGATTTTAAGTCGGCCGCGTCTGCCAGTTCCGCCACCCCGGCGGGTGGTCTAGGCGGTGCCGGGGGTTAACGAGTCGGCGGGGAAGCGCTCGGGCCCGCGGAAGCGGAGCTCGTCGCGGAAGCTCGAGAAGGCGCCCTCGTCGAAATCGGCGCACGTGGCGAGGTAGGCGGTGCCGTTCGTGCCGCCCGGCTCGAAGTCGTCCGGGACCGTCCAGGCGCCGAGCGCGATCTTCGCGCCGAGCTTCGGGTACGGCGCCAGGAGCAGCCCGGTCGTCTCCTCGTTGTAGAAGTCGCGAAGCTGCTGCACGGTCGCCGCGGGCGCCTTGGGGCCGTAGAGGACGAAGATGGCGCCGTGCTCGAGGTTGTGGACGACCTGCGCGATCTTCAGGGGCGTGTCGTACTCGCCGTAGACGGCCGGGGTCGGATTGTGCGGCCCGCTCGTGGGCGGATCCGTGTTCCACTTCGGATTCGACGTGGCGTCGATCTCGGCCGAGTGCTCGCCGACCTGCGCCGGAACCGACTTCAGCTCGCAGCCGGCGGCTTTCATCGTCGCGGCGAGGTCGTCGTCACCGCCGCCGGCGAGGAAGACGACGCCGAGCACGATCGCGAGGCCGATCAGCCCGATCGCGGCGAGGATGTAGAGCAGCTTCCGCTGCCGGTCGGCATCGCGCGGCGCCGACGGCGTGGTGCGCCGCTGCGGCGCCTGCGGGCGCTTCGGGGGGTTGGGGACGCGATCTTTCCTGGCCATCGGCGAGCGATCGTACCGATTCGACGAGTCCGTCCGACGCGATCTCTAGCGTTCGTCGGCCCGATGGTCGTTCTCGCTCTCCTCCTCGGTCTCCTCCTCGGCGCCATCGCCGTGTGGCTCTACGCGTCGCGCCGGCTCGGCATCGTCGAGCGCGAGCTTGCCGGGACCCGCGCCGAGCTCGACGTCGAGCGCCGCTCGTTCGACGAGAAGGTCGTGACCGCGGTGAGAGCAGCCTCCGCCGACGCGTACCAGGCGAACAGCTCGGCGTTCCTGGAGATCGCCGAGTCGAAGCTGACCGGCTACGTCAAGCCGCTGAAGGACTCGCTCGAGCGGGTCGACGGCCAGGTGCGGACACTGGAGCTCGCCCGGGAGCGGGCGTACGGGGCGCTCGGCGAGCAGCTCTCGCAGTTGAGCGAGCGCACCGCGTCCCTCGCGACTGCGCTCCGGACGCCGCATGTCCGCGGCCGTTGGGGGGAGATCCAGCTCAAGCGCGTCGTCGAGCTGGCCGGGATGCTCCCCTACTGCGACTTCGACCAGCAGGTGACCGCGACAACGGACGACGGGAGGCTCCGTCCCGATCTGATCGTGCGGCTTCCCGGCGGCAAGGTCGTGATCGTCGACGCCAAGGTGCCGCTCGCCGCGTATCTCGACTCGATCGAGGCGACAGACGAGACCGAGCGCGCCGCCCACGTCGCCTCCCATGCGCGCCAGGTGCGCGACCACATGGCGAAGCTGAGCTCGAAGAGCTACTACAAGGAGTTCGGCGACACACCGGACTACGTCGTCATGTTCCTGCCGGACGAGGGATTCTTCCGCGCCGCCTGGGAGCAGGATCCGTCGCTCGTCGAGGCCGGCGTCCGCTCACGGGTCCACGTCGCCTCGCCGACGACCCTGATCGTGTTGCTGCAGTCGATCGCGTACGGCTGGCAGCAGGAGAGCGTGGCCGAGGACGCCCGCGAGATCCAGAAGCTCGGACGGGAGCTCTACGAGCGGTTCGGGATCGTCGGCGGGCACATGAACAAGATCGGGAACAGCCTCAAGGGCGCCGTCGGGGCGTTCAACGAGACCGTCGGATCGCTCGAGAAGCGCCTGCTCCCGACCGCGCGCAAGCTGGAGGGCTACGTCGTCTCCGACAAGGAGCTGCCGCGGCTGAATCCGGTGCTCGAGCAGCCGCAGACGCTGCAGGCGCCGGAGCTGGGCGAGCAGCTGCGCGCGATCGACGCGGCCTAGAAGCGCAGGATCGCGCCGATCCCCTCGACGGGATCGAGGTCCTGGCGGTGCTCGACGGCGAGCAGGTCGCCTCCGAACGCCAGCGTCAGCCGGACCGCGAGATCGAGACCGTCGTCGCGATGCTCCATCGTCGTGCCGTCGAGCGGGCAGGTTCTCGCGACGGCCGCGGCGCGGCCACAGGCCGGGCAACGGTACGCATCGCGCTGGACGCCCGCCTGGTGGAGCAGCAGCTCGATCCGGCCGTCCGACGCCGCCTCGAGCGTCTCCGACCAGCCGGACGCGCCGAGCGCGTTCTTGCCGACCTCCTCGCGCCAGCGCTCGACGGCGGTCTTCTCCTGGCCGGCGCGCCAGTCGTCGACGAACGGCTGCACGATCTCCCCGAGCTCCGCGTCGGAGGCGTGGGCGTCCGCGCTCGTCCAGCCGATCACAGCATCCTCGACCTCGGACGAGAGCACGTCCGCGAACTCGGCGCGCGTCTCGTCGCCCGCGACGACGATGATGCGTGGCCGCCCGAGCGAGCGGTAGAGACGCTCGAGCTCCTCGGCCACCGCCTTGTAGTGCTCGAGATCCAGGTTGCCGATGTGCCGCTGGTAGCGGGACTGCGACCAGCCGCCCTGGTCGTGTCGGCCCTGGGTCTCCTCGGTACGGTCGGCGACCTGCTCGAACCGGCCGCCGCGGAGAGCGAGCACACGGCCCTGTTCCCGGCCGACGACGGCGACGATCGCGCCGTTACCGCGCCCGATCAGCGGCACGAGCGGGCTGAGCAGGAAGTCGTCGGCGACGCGCGCCGCGTCGGACACCTTCCACGGCAGCGCGAGGACGCTCCAGACGTTGTCGAGCCCGGCGGTGAACACGGCCAGCCCGTGCGCTCCGTCGCGGTCGAACTCGTCGTCGAAGTACTGCGCGAGCCGCTCGAAGTCCGATTTCAGGCCGGCCCTGACCTCGTGGGCGAGGTCCGGGCGGGTGGCGCCGTGCGACTTCGCTGCTGCATCGAGCATCGCGTGCACGCGCATCGTCGTGTCGCGCGTAGTCGGCGAGACGGCCGGATCGAGGTCGACGTAGAGCGAGATCGCGCAGCCGTTCTCGGCGCGGAAGCCGGCCAGCTCGCGCAGGCCGTCGAGGCTGACCGTGGTTACCGTCATACCGCCCTTTCTGCCTGACGAGACCGGATTCTAAGCCTCGGGCGGCGGAACATCTCGACCTTCCGACTCGTTCTCTATGGTGACGGGCATACAGCCCGGAAACGACGAAGGAGCACGCAGTTGAGCGACGTACGTGACGTGATCATCATCGGTGGCGGCCCCGCCGGCTACACGGCCGCGCTGTACGCCGCTCGAGCCAACTTGAGCCCGCTGGTGATCGAGGGGTTCAACTGGGGCGGCCAGCTGATGATCACGAGCGAGGTCGAGAACTACCCGGGCTACCGCGACGGCGTGATGGGCCCCGAGATGATGGCCGAGTTCCGCGCCCAGGCGGCGCGATTCGGCACCGACTTCATCACGGACGACGTGACCCGGATCGACTTCTCCGAGCGCCCGTTCAAGGTCTACGTCGGCGACGACGAGTACGTCGGCCGGACGGTGATCGTCGCGACCGGCGCGACCGCCCGCCAACTCGGCCTCGAGTCCGAGCGCGCCCTGCACGGACGCGGCGTCACCTACTGCGCCACGTGCGACGCTGCCTTCTACCGCGACCGCGAGGTCGTGGTCGTCGGCGGCGGCGACTCGGCGATGGAGGAGGCGCTCTACCTGACCAAGTTCGCGTCCAAGGTGACGCTCGTCCACCGGCGCGGGGAGTTCCGCGCCTCGCAGATCATGGTCGACAGGGCGAGAGCGCACGAGAAGATCGAGATCCTGACGCCGTTCGTCGTCGACGAGGTGCTGGGCGCCGGCAGCGGCAAGCTGACGGGCGTCCTGCTCCGAAACATCGAGACCGGCGAGGCGATGGAGTACGCGACCGACGGCCTCTTCGTGGCGATCGGCCACGATCCGACGACCAAGCTGTTCGTCGACTGGCTCGACCACGACGAGAACGGCTACCTCGTGACCAGAGGCAAGACGACGGAGACGAACGTCGCCGGCGTGTTCGCCGCAGGTGACGTCCAGGATCACGTGTACCGGCAGGCGATCACCGCCGCCGGCTCCGGCTGCGCCGCCGCGCTCGACGCGGAGCGGTTCCTCGCCGAGGCGCAGGGCCATCCGGAGGCGGCGCTGACCGCGCCGCGCGAGCACAGCGCGCCCGCCTAGGCCGCGGCGTGCCGTTCTTCATCTGCCCGAACTGCAAGAACCGCTCGATCGACAACGACGGCCGCCAGGGCCTGCTCCTGCAGGCCGTCTCCTGCGAGCGGTGCGGGTTCGGCTTCCTGTTCGAGATCCTCGACGACTACTACCCGCCGCCGACTGCCGGGCTCGTCGTCTGCGACCGCAACGGCCGCATCCTCGCCGCAGGACGCGGCGTCTTCGAGCTGACGGGCTACGGGGAGCGCGAGCTGATGGGCAAAGACGTCGTCGACGCCTTCGGTCTCGAGGGGTTCGAGGCCGGCAAGAGCCCGATCGCGTTCGCGCTCGAGTGGGGCGTCCGGCGCCTGGGCGAGCAGCTCGAGTTGCGCTCGCGCTCGGGCCAGCTCAAGCCCGTCACCGCCGACGTCTTCCCGGCGTACGACGACGACGGCGGCGTCCTCGTCGCGCTGTCGTCCCGCTGACGGCGTCCGCCGTCGAAAAGACGAAGATCGTCCCCCCATGGGGGAGCGGGCTCCCACTCCAAACGCTAGCGAGGAACCTGCGCGCCAGGGGTCACGGATGTGACACGACTTCGTCAATCTCGACCCGGCTCGACGGGCACAGGCCGGTGAGGACGCAGTCCTCGCAACGCGGGCGACGCGCGTCGCACACCCGGCGGCCGTGCCAGATCAGCAGGTGCGGGAACCTCCCCCAGTCGGTGCGCGGCACGAGCTTGACGAGGTCACGCTCGATCTTCACCGGATCCTCCTGGCGCGTCAGGCCCAGCCGCTGCGAGAGCCTCCGTACGTGCGTGTCCACGACGACGCCCTGCGGGTTGCCGAGCTCGGCCGCGACCACGTTCGCCGTCTTCCGCGCCACACCGGGCAGGCGCAGCAGCTCGTCGACCGTCCCGGGCACCTCGCCGCCGAACTCGTCGAGCAGCACCCGCATCGCCCCCTGAATCGACTTGGCCTTCTGGCGGAAGAAGCCGGTGGCGTAGACGTCCTGCTCCAGCTCCTCGCGCGGCGCGGCCAGATAGTCCTCCGGCCGCCGGTACTTCCGGAACAGCGTCGCCGTGACGCGGTTCACGTTGACGTCGGTCGTCTGCGCCGAGAGCATCACAGAGATCAGCAGCTCGACAGGGTTGCGAAACTCGAGCGCGATCTTCGCGTCGGCGTGCTCGACCGCGAGCCGCTCGACGATCGGCCCGATTCGGTCGCGCCGGCGGCCGACGGCCCGCCGCGCCTCGTGGACGAAGCTACGTGGCAACGCTCTCGAAGTAGGCTGAGACCTCGTCCGGGTCCTCGGGGTCGAGGAGCGTCGCGCACAGCGAGTCGGCCTCGACGTAGCCGCTCGCGCGGATCGCGGCAACTGCCGCGTCGACTGCATAGGACGTCCGCCGCAGCTCGGGCTCGAGCCCGTCGACGACGGCCCAGAACGCGCCGGGCCGGCCCTCGTACGGCCGGCCGACGCTGCCCGCGTTGACGAAGCGGGCCCCGTCGACGACACGTTGGAACTGGACGTGCGTGTGCCCGCCGACCACGACCCGCTCCTCGACGCCGTCCAGGGCGGCGCGGAAGCGCCCGTCCGGCGAGACCTTCGTCAGGATCTCGTCGTCGAGCCGTGGCGAGCCATGGCAGTAGCGCACGCCCCCGAGCTCCAGCGAGACCGGCAGCTCCCCTAGCCAGGGCGGCTCGGCGGCCTCGCGCTCGGCGTTGCCCCGCACGAACGCGGCGTCGTGGTCGAGCAGGAGCCGGACGCACTCCTGCTCGAATGGCCCGGCGACCACGTCGCCGCCACAGACGATCCGATCGACGCCGAGCGACGGCAACTCGGCGAGCACGGCCTCGAGCGCCGGCAGGTTCCCGTGCACGTCGCAGAGCGCCGCGACGCGCATTCAGCCGGCGGCCGCCAGCGCAGGCGGCCGGCTCGGGCCGCCGCGGAGCCGCGGCCCGGCGCAGACGACGTCGAGGGCAGGACAGCCCGCGCAGTTGAACTCGCTCGGCGTCGGGACGAACTCGCCGGAGCGGATGCGGGCGATCGCGTCGGACAGCTCGACCTCGAGCTCGGACACGTCGGCGCGCTGGAAGGTCGTCGAGACGACGGCGTCCTGCCGTTCGAGGAAGTGGTAGACGACCTCGACCTCGTCCATGCCGGCGCGGAAGCAGGCGAGCGCATAGACGAGCCGCTGGAGGCGGTAGTCGGCCTCGACGATCTCCTCGGGCGTCCCCTCGGCGAGCGAGTTCGTCTTGTAGTCGAGCACCAGCGCCCGCGTCCCCTCGACGTGGAGGACGTCGAGCCGGCCGTGCAGGAGCACGCCGTCGTGCTCGAACGAGAAGGGGCGCTCGGGACGGGCGCCGGGCAGCGCCGCGAGCCGCCGCGCCAGCTCGGAGCCGCAGTAGCTGTCGACGAACGCCGCGATCCGCGCCAGCTCGTCGTCGGTCACCGCCGGATACCACGCGCGCACCTGCTCGACGTCCGGCGCGGTCGGCGCCGACAGCTCGACGAGCTCGAGCAGGCGATGCACGGCGTCGCCGATCTCGGTCGCGACCAGCCCCGTCTGCCCGGCGCCGTTGCCGTGAGCGCGGGCCGGGCGCATACCGGCGACACGCTCGGCGTAGTAGCGGTAGGAGCAGCGCTCGAAGAGGGCCAGCGCGCTGTAGGAGAGGCGCCGCACGTCGTGCAGCGGCGGCTCCGGCAGGGCCTGGATCGGCGCGAGCGCCGGCGCGAGCGGCGGCAGCTTCGGCTCGGCCCCAGCGGCGAAGAGCGCGAGCTGACCGGTCGTCTCGTCGACGACGGCCGCCACCGGCTCCGAGGGGACGATCTCGGCCGGCGGCGGCAAGCGGTCGATCCGGACGAGCACGCGGGCTCCCTCCCGCTCGAGCTCGAGCGGCGCCTCCCCCGCCTCGGCCAGCTCCGCCGCGCAGTCGAGCCGGCCGAGCACCCCGCCGATCGGCGTCCGCTCGTCGGCCTTTCGGTCGGGGTCGATCGACCCCGAGACGATCAGGCGGTCGATCGCCCGCGTCATCGCGACGTAGTAGAGCCGCAACCGTTCCGCCTCGTCCTCCGCCGCCCGGGCCTCCTTGACGCTGTCGTAGCCGAGCACCCCGTGCCGCCGACCGGTCGCCGGGTCGGCGACGCGGAAGCCGAAGCGGCCGTCGGCGAGGCAGAGGATCTCGTCGGCCGACGGCGCGTTGCGGTCGCGACCCGCATCCGCGACGACGACGACCTTGAACTCGAGCCCCTTCGCGGCGTGGATCGTCAGGAGCCGGACCGCGTCCGCGCCCTCCTCCTCCGCGACGGCGTCGCGCTCTGCGGCCCCAACGGACTCCTGCTCCTCGACGAAGCGCACGAAGCCCTCGACGTCTGGTCCGCGCAGCTCCTCGTACGACCGGGCGAGGCGTGCCAGCTTGCGCAGGTTCGCGTAGCGGCGGCGGCCGTCCCACTGCGCGAGCACGGCCAGGTCGTAGTCGTGGTCGGCGACGATCCTCTCGCAGAGCCGCTCCAGCGAGAGCCGGGGCGCGGCTTCGGCGAGCCGGTCGTAGCGCTGCTTGAACGCGCGCAGCAGCCGCATGTCGTCGGGATCGAGATCGGCAGGCAGCGTGCGCTCGAGCCCGGTGAAGATCGGCCCGCGCGCGGCACGCCGGATCAGCAGCAGCGCGTCGTTCGAGACGCCGACGAACGGCGAGGCCAGCACGCTCACGAGCGCCTCGTCGTCGTAGCGGTTCTGGAGCAGGCGCAGGTACGAGAGCAGGTCGACCACCTGCTGCTGGCCGAAGTAGCCGCGTCCGGTGGCGCGGTAGGTCGCGAGCCCGGCGGCGCGCAGCTCCTCCTCGTACCACTCGGCGTCGGTGCCGGCTGCGAAGAGGAGGACGATCTCGCCCGCCGAGGCGGCACCCGTCTCGACGAGCTCCTGCACCCGCCGCGCCACGTTCCGCGCCTCGGCCCGCCGCCAGTGCACGCCCGTGCCCGCGTAGGCGGCCTTGTCCGTCACGAGCAGCTCGACCGGCGTGCCGAAGACCGGGTCGGGGAACTCCCCCGACGCCGCCAGCGGCTGGAACTCCTCGCCGAACTCGGCTCCGAAGAGGTGGTTGACGACCGACAGGACCTCCGGGCGCGAGCGGTAGTTCCGCGTCAGCGGCAGCAGCGTCCCCGCGCCGGCGCGGCGCTCGCGGAAGACCTGCACGTCGGCATGGCGGAAGCCGTAGATCGACTGGAACTCGTCGCCGACGAAGAACCGCTCCGTGTCGGGTCCCGTCAGCAGGTCGACGAGCTCGCATTGGAGCCGGTTCGTGTCCTGGAACTCGTCGACCATGATCGAGCGAAAGCGCAGCCGCTCCCGCTCGCGGAGCGCCTCGTCGTCGCGCAGCAGGTCGCGGGCGCGAAGCTGCAGATCCTCGAAGTCGAGCGCCGACTCCCGGTCCTTCGCCGCCGCGTACTGGGCCGCGAAGCCGTGCAGGAGCTCCTGGAGCAGCTCGCGGTCGCGCAGCGCCAACTCGTCGAGCGCCGCCTGCTCGACCGCCTTGCGCGCCTCCTCGTAGGTTGCCGCCCGTTCGCCGCGCGCCCGCAGGCCCCCGAGATCGAGCAGCCGCTCGGGCTGCGCCGCCGACTCCGCGAGCGCGATCGCCTGCGCAGCCGCCGTCCTGGCCGCGTCCGTCGCGTCCGGGTCCGCGGCGAGCGCGCGGGCGGCTTCGGCGAGGTCACCGAGCTGCACACGGAGGTCGGCTCGCTCCCCCAGCTCGAGCTCGAGCCCCCGGCCGGCCGAGCGGAGCGTCTCGTAGACGGTCGTCAGCATCCGGCGCAGGCCCGCGGCGCCGTAGGTGGCGAGCAGCTGCAGCCGCTCCGGGTCGTCGCCGGCGCAGAACTCGTTCAGCGCCGCCTCGAACGCCTCACCCCGGATGACGCGGCCCTGACTGTCGTCGAGGACGCGGAAGCGCGGGTCGAGGCCGGCCGCGAAGGGATGCGCCTTCAACAGCCGCAGGCAGAAGCCGTGGATGGTCGAGATCCAGGCGCCGTCGAGCGAGCGGGCGAGGTCGTGGCGGCCGAGCTCGTGCAGGCGCGCCCGGACGCGGCCCCTGAGCTCGCCCGCGGCCCGCTCCGTGTACGTGATCACGAGCATCGACTCGATGTCGATCCCGCGCTCGCAGACCGCTTCGACGAAGCGCTCGACGAGCACGGTCGTCTTCCCGGTCCCCGCCCCCGCCGAGACGAAGACCTGGCCGCGCGCCGCGATCGCAGCGGCCTGCTGGTCGTTGGGAGCCCTCATGCCGCGCTCACGCTCTCTTGATCCGGCACATCCGCCAGAGGTCGCACCAGGCCGGACAGCCGTCCGTCCCCTTCGGGTCGTGCTGGACATCGCCCGCGCGAATCCGCTGTGCGAGGCCGCGCGCGAGGTCGCGGGCGCCCTCGACCTGCGCCCAGAAGGCGTCCTCGTCGAGGTAGTCGTTCGCGGCGAACCCGGGCAGCACGTCGTCCTTCGCCTCGGCGCGGAGGAGCCCGCGCGCCCTGCGCTCGCCCGCGAGCGGCCGGTAGAGGCCGCCGAGCGGCTCGATCCCGACGAGGTCGCGCCGCACGAGCATGTAGAGCGGGATCTGCAGCCGCAGCTCCTTCTCGATCTCCGCCGCCGAGTGGCCTGTCCGCCCGGACTTGTAGTCCTGCACGATCCCGCGCGCGCTGCCCGGGTCGACGTCGATCCGGTCGATCTTCCCGGACAGCGTGATCCCGTCCCCGAGGTCGAGGCCGCGCTGCAGCTCCGGCGCCGAGCGCTCCGACCCGAACCCGACCTCGAAGCGCCGCGGCACGAGCGGCACCTCCGAGCGTGCCTCGTCGCGGATCAGCTGCTCGAGATCCCGCCTGAGGCTCTGCTCGAGCTCACGCCGCTCGAGTTCGGTCATCTCCATCTTGACGCCCTGGAGCGCGCCTTCGAGGCACTCGCCGAGCAGCACGAGAGCATCGTCCAGCC
>JANPKC010000025.1:0-24329 GCA_031425855.1 Actinomycetes bacterium
CCTCGTTCGGCGCCAGCTCGACCTCTTCGCCGAGGACGAGGCCGAACTGCTCCGCGAGGCCGCGGACGCCGAGCGCGCCTACGACGGCGCCGAGCGCGACGGGGCCGAGGAGGCCTACGGCGACTACCAGCTCGTGCTCGACGCGATCGCCGACCGGCTAGGCGAGCTCCGCGACGCCTACACGGCAACGCTTCCGAACGACGCGATCGACGCCTACGAGGACTCCTTCGCCCGCGCCGCGCGCAAGCGCTATCCGAAGCTGCCGTCAGAGTTCTAGCGCTCCATGCGCATCGAGGACTACGGCCTGATCGGCGACCTGCAGACCGCTGCGCTCGTCGGGCGCGACGGTTCGATCGACTGGCTCTGCCTCCCTCGCTTCGACTCGGGCGCGTGCTTTTCCGCGCTGCTCGGGAACGAGTGGGACGGCCGCTGGCTGCTCGCGCCCGACTGCGAGGTCGAGCGCGTCGAGCGGCGCTACCGCGAACGGACCCTCGTGCACGAGCTGGACTTCCACTGCGCGACCGGCAGCGTCCGCGTGATCGACTTCATGCCGCCGCGCGGCCGGGAGCCGGACCTCGTCCGGATCGTGGAGGGGCTCGAGGGCTCCGTGCCGATGCGGCTCGAGCTCGTGATCCGGTTCGAGTACGGGTCGATCGTGCCCTGGGTGCGCCGCATGGACGACGAGACGCGCGTCGCGATCGCGGGGCCCGACGCGCTGGCGCTGAGGACGCCCGTGCCGATGCGTGGCGAGAACCTCCGCACCGTCGCCGACTTCACGATCGAGGCGGGCGAGCGGAAGCCGTTCGTGCTCACCTGGTACCCGTCCCACCACGAGCTTCCGCCTCCGATCACGGCCGATCACGCGCTCGAGGAGACGTGCGGATTCTGGCGCGACTGGCTCGGCGGCTGCGAGTACCTGGGCCGCTGGGAGGACGCGGTGCTGCGCTCGTTGATGGTGCTGAAGGCGCTCACCTACGGCCCGACCGGGGGCATCGTCGCCGCGCCGACGACCTCGCTGCCGGAGCGGATCGGCGGCGTCCGCAACTGGGACTACCGCTACTGCTGGCTCCGCGACGCCACCTTCGCGCTCGACGCGCTGCTCGAGAGCGGCTTCACCGCCGAGGCCGAAGCCTGGCGAACGTGGCTGCTGCGCGCGATCGCCGGCGATCCCGACGACCTCCAGATCATGTACGGCCCGGCCGGCGAGCGGCGGCTGCCGGAGTACGAGCTGCCGTGGCTCGCCGGCTACGAGGAGTCGCGGCCGGTGCGCGTCGGCAACGGCGCGAGCTCGCAGTTCCAGCTCGACGTCTACGGCGAGGTGATGGACGTCCTCCATCAGGCGCGACGGCGCGAGATCGAGCCGGACGACCAGTCGTGGGCTCTGCAGCAGGTGCTGCTCGCCAACCTGGAGCGGCGCTGGCGCGAGCCGGACGAGGGGATCTGGGAGGTGCGGGGGCCGCGCCGGCACTTCGTCCACTCGAAGGTGATGGCGTGGGTCGCGTTCGACCGCGGCGTCAAGGCGGTCGAGGAGTTCGGACGCGAGGGTGCGGTCGAGCGCTGGCGGCGCTGCCGCGACGAGATCAGGGCCGAGGTACTCGATCAGGGCTGGAGCGACGAGCTGGGCTCGTTCGTCCAGTCCTACGGCTCCGACCGCGTCGACGCGAGCCTGCTGACGATCCCGCTGATGGGCTTCCTGCCGCCCGGCGACCCGCGCGTCCGCGGCACGCTCGAGGCAGTGCGCCGCGAGCTGCTGGTCGACGGCTTCGTCCAGCGCTACCGCCACGACGAGGAGGTCGAGTCGGTCGACGGCCTGCCGCCGGGCGAGGGCGCCTTCTTTCTCTGCTCGTTCTGGTTCGTCGACAACCTGATCCTGCTCGGCGAGCTCGACGAGGCGCGCGAGATGTTCGAGCGGCTGCTCTCGCTCCGAAACGACCTCGGGCTGCTCTCGGAGGAGTACGACCCGAAGCTCGAGCGGCTCGTCGGCAACTTCCCGCAGGCGTTCTCGCACATCGGCCTCGTGAACACGGCGCTGCTGCTCGACGCGGCGCTACGGGAGAACGGCAGCTAGCGCCCGAAGTGGTGCGCAGGCGGCAGCGAGGCGCCGACGTCGCTCGCCGCGACCTTTCGCGCCAACGGACCGAGGCTCTCGAGCGACTCGACGACGATGTTCCGGTTGTTCTTGATGTGCTCGAAGCGGCCGCGGGCGAGCAGCAGCGGCTCACCGCGAACGACCGCGCGGTTCCGCTCGTACAGCTCGGGCGAGACGATCAGGTTCACCTGGCCGAGCTCGTCCTCGAGCAGCATGAAGACGACCCCGCTCGCCGTCGCCGGCCGCTGGCGCGCGACCGCCATCCCAGCGAACGCGACCTTGCTGCGGTGCGGCGCCTCGTTCAGCCGGTCGCTCGGGAGCACGTCGGGCGGCAGGTGCGGCCGCAGCAGGGTCAGCGGGTGGACGTCGATCGAGACGCTCGTCGTCGCGTAGTCGGCGAGCATCCGCTCCCACGCGGTCAGGTCGGGCAGCTCGGGCGTCGCCACCGTCGGGCCGAGCTCGAGCGAGAGCTGCTTGTGCTCTCGCTGAACGGTCTGCGGGCGGCTGACGAGGCCGAGCTCCCAGAGCAGGTCGCGCCGCTTGCCGAAACGGTCGCAGGCCCCGCTGCGAAGCAGTGCCTCGAGCTCGCGCGCGTCGAGCGGCAGCCGCCGGGCGAGGTCGCCGACGCTCAGGAAATCGCCGCGCGCCTCCCGTTCGGCCACGACCGCCTCGGCGTCGTCCTCCCCCACCGACTTCACGTACTTGAGCCCCATCCGCACCGCTCCCTCGTCCCAGCTGCAACGGACGTCGCTCAGGTTCACGTCCGGCGGTCGCACCTCCACGCCGCGCCGCTGAGCGTCCCGGACGAGCGACGAGGGCGGGTAGAAGCCCATCGGCTGGGCGTTCAGGAGCGAGCAGAGGAACTCGGCCGGATAGTGGTGGCGCAGCCACGCCGACTGGTAGGCGAGCAGGCCGAACGCCGCCGCGTGCGACTTCGGGAAGCCGAAGCCGGAGAAGGCGGCGAGCTTGTCGTAGACGCGGTCGGCGTCCTCCGCGCCGACGCCGTTCCGCGCCGCGCCCTCGACGAACCGCTGCCGGAACGCCTCGATCGCCTCCTCGCTCCGCTTCCGGCTCATCGCCCGCCGCAGCCCCTCGGCCTCGCCGATCGTGAAGCCGGCGAGCGCCATCGCCACGTCGAGCACCTGGTCCTGGAAGACGACGACGCCGTGCGTGTCGCGGAGCGGCTCGCGCAGCAGCTCGTGGTCGACGGGCGGCACGTAGCCAGGATCGACTCGCAGCCGCTCGCGTGCGTCGATGTACGGGTGCACCGCCTTGCCCTGGATCGGGCCGGGCCGCACGAGCGCCACCTGCACGGTCAGGTCGTCGAGGTTCTCCGGCTTCGTCCGCAGCAGGCTCTGCATCTGCGCGCGGCTCTCGATCTGGAAGTCGCCGATCGTGTCCGCCCTCTGGATCTCGGCGTAGACCGCCTTGTCGTCGAGCGGGATCCGTGAGAGGTCGATCGACTCCCCGTAGACCTCGGCGATCTGCTCGACGCAGTCCTCGACCGCCGACAGCATCCCGAGGCCGAGCAGGTCGATCTTGAGGAAGCCCGCGTCGGAGCAGGAGTCCTTGTCCCACTGGCAGATCTGCCTGCCGGTCATCGCGGCCGGCTGCAGCGGCACGAGCTCCACGAGCGGCCGGCTGGAGATCACCATCCCGCCCGGGTGCTGCGAGATGTGGCGCGGCAGGCCGGCGATCTCGCGCGTCAGCTCGGCGAAGGCGCGCCAGCGAGGCGAGAGCAGCCGCCGCTCGGCCTCTGGGAGCAGGGCGAGCTCGTCGGCGACCCTGGCCGCGTCCCAGCCGTCCGAGACGCGCGCGAGCCGCTCCAGCTCGGCGAACGGGAGCCCGAGCGCCTTGCCGACGTCGCGGATCGCCCCACGCGCCCGGTAGGTCGAGAAGCTCGCGACGAGCGAGGCGTGCTCGCGGCCGTAGCGCTCGGTGACGCCGAGGATCAGCTGCTCGCGGATGTCGCGCGGGAAGTCGAGGTCGATGTCCGGCACCGACGCGAGCTCGCGGTTGAGAAAGCGTCCGAGCGAGAGGTTCTGCGCGACCGGGTCGACGTGCGAGAGGCCGGTCAGGTAGCAGACGATCGAGCCCACCGACGACCCTCGCCCCCGGCCCGGCGGCAGCCACCGCCGCGGCGAGCCGGGCCCGCGGATCCCGTTCGCGAGCTCCCGCGCCAGCTCGAGCACCTCCCAGTGGAGGAGGAAGAAGCCGGCGAGCCCGAGCTCGTCGATCAGCCGCAACTCGGTCTCCAGTCGCGCGCGAGCCTGGCCAAGTAACAGTCTGTTACTTGGCGGGTAGCGCTCGGAGAACGCGTCGTTGCAGACCTCGGCGAGCTGCCTGATCGCGGGGACGTCGCCGTCGGAGAAGTCGGGGTAGCGGTAGCCGAGCTCCTCGGTCAGGTCGAACTCGAGCCGCGCGGCGACCTCCGCCGTGCGCAGGACGGCGTCGCGGTCGTCGGGGAAGAGCTCGAGCAGATCGGCGGGCGCCCGCAGGATGCCCTCGCGGTTGCCGCGCCGCTCGCGCTCGCTCGCCTCGAGCGAGGTGTTGTGGCGGATCGCGACGAGGACGTCCTGGAGCGCGGTGCGGCGCTGGTGATGGGCGTGGACGTTGCCGGTGACGACGGTCTCGACGCCCGCGTGCGCGGCGAGGTCGCGCAGGAGCGCATTGCGGCGGGTGTCGCCGCGCTCGAACGGGCGCTGCAGCTCGACGTAGAAGCGCTCGGGGCCGAAGACACGGGCGAGCCCGGCGGCGGCGTTCGGGTCGCGGACGCCGAGCCCGTCGCGGGCGCAGCCGGAGAGGCAAACGAGGCCGTCGTTCAGCTCCGCGAGCAGCGCCGGGTCGAGCGCGGGCTTCATGAGGACGCCTTCCTGCGGCCGCGTGTGCGCGTGCGCCGCGGTCAGGAGCCGACAGAGGTTCGCGTAGCCCTGCGGCGACTCGACGAGGAGCGTCACGTGGGCGCCGCCGACGAGCGTCACCTCGGCGCCGGTGATCGCGCGGACGCCGACGAGCTTCGCCGAGTGGGCGAGCTCGAGCGAGCCGAAGACGCCGTTGTGATCGGTGAGCGCAAGTGCCTCGTAGCCGAGCTCCGCCGCCCGCAGCGCCAGCTCCTCGGGGTGCGAAGCGCCGTCGAGGAACGAATAAGCTGAGTGCGCGTGGAGCTCGACGTACGGCATCCGATCCTCCTACGCCCCGGCCGGGGCGAGGTCGTCGGCGACAGCGCTAATCGGCGCGTCGAGATCCTCTGCGACCGGGACGAGCTGCACGCGACGTGGACCCGGTTCGGCCCGCGTCTCAACGGCGCCGCGGCGCACGTCCACCGCACCCACAGCGACCTCTTCTACGTTCTCGCGGGCGAGCTGACCCTCCTCCTGGGCCCCGAGCGGGAGGAGCGCACGCTGGTCGCCGGAACGCTCGCGTTCGCGCCCCCACTCGTCGTGCACGGCTTCCGGAACGCAGGCGACGAGGAGCTGCGCTACCTGAACTTCCACGCGCCGGGAGCCGGGTTCGCGGACTACCTGCGCGGGGTGAGCCCTGGCTTCGACCAGCACGATCCCCCCGCCGACGGGGGCCGGCCGGCGAGCGAGGCCGTCGTCGTCCCGCCCGGAACGGATGGCGTCCTCGTCGAGCGGGAGGGGATCCGGGTCGCGCTGCTCGACGAGCCCTCGTCGCCGACGGGCCGGCTCACGTGCCTCTACGCGCTCGAGGACGGCCGCGTGCTCGAGATCCAGGCGTAGGCCGCACCTGTTCGCCGGGCTCGCGCGTTCCATGAGCGCATGCGCCTGCTCGCGACCCTGATGCTCTCGATCTCCCTCGTGACGACCGCGCTCTTCGCGCACGCGCTCGCAACCGTGGACGAGCCCGCCGCGCCGGTCGTCGCCCACGTCGCCTCGCGCTAAGCTCGCTCCATGGAGGCGCGTGAGCGCTACGACGAGCTCGCCGACTTCCTCGTCTTCCGCCACGACTTCGTCGAGCTGTCCCAGATGATGGGGATGCCGTGCGTCAAGGCACGCGGGAAGATGGTCGCCGGCTTCACGCGCGGCGCGATGGTCTTCAAGCTCCCGGATGCCGACGTGCACGCACGAGCGCTGGCGCTCGACGGAGCGCACCTCTTCGACCCGTCCGGGAAGGGGCAGCCGTTCAAGCAGTGGGTCGTCGTGCCCGTTGCGCACGCAGGCGAGTGGGAGTCCCTGGCCGACCACGCGCTCAGGCCCGCTGGCTGAACCAGCAGCCGGCGTCCTCGTCGCGGAAGACGCACGCGTTCCGACCCGACTCGAGCACGAGGTCGAAGTAGCGGCGGTCGAGCGGCTCCTCCGTCCACCAGCGGTCGACGACGCGCCACTCCTCGCGCACGAGCGCGACGCCCTCGCGGTTCACGCGCACCGGCACGCCGACGGGGCTCGCCTCGACGAGCGCCGGCTGCGGCGCGTTGATGCGGCCGGCAGCTCTCAGCATCCATCACCGCCCGCGTGGGACATGTGGGGTCCTGGCCCCGACATGTCCCACGCGGACACGTCGGCAAAGGCTCTCTGCTCGCGTGCGGCCGGCGGTGGCGGGATGAAACGGCCATGTGGGGTCCTGGCCCCGACACGTCCGGGAGGGACGGTTATTCGTCCCGCGGCACGAACAGCGACCGGGTTTCCGGAATCCGAGACCACGGCGCCACCTCCACGACTGCCACCACCGAGCCCGAGCCGGTCGAGGCGCGAACCTGGCGCAGCCCGTCGCTCAGGCGTGCCTGCACCTCGTCGCCCACCGGCTTGACGAGCTCGAGCTGCTGGCCGGTCGACTCGGAGAGCTCGACCGCCTCGAGCCGGAGCTCGACCACGGGGGCGGGGATCTCGAGCAGCTTCGGTCCGAGCGCCGCTCGCAGGCGCGCCCGGTCGGCCGTCGGCTCGCGCAGCGTCACCGTACGCCGCCAGGAGCCGCCGCCGACGAGCTTCGCCGAGAGCGCGACCTTGCGGAACGGCCTTCCCGCCCGCTCCGGCCGCGCGAGCAGCCGGTCGAGCAGCGAGCCAAAAGCCCGGCGGAGCGTCAGCTCGTTCCCGACCGCCTCGGGGAACTCGAGCGCCTCGGCGAGCTCGGCGGCCGGCCGGCGCCCTCGCACGCGACCGCTGTCGCCCCCGCGCGCCAGCCCCCACGCCTGCCGGCCGTCCCGGCCGAGCCGCTCTGCGACTGCTCCTCCGGGCAGGGCGGCCAGCTCCCCCAAGCGGCGCACGCCCAATCCATCTAGGAGTCCCTCGAGCTCCGCATAGCGATCGGCGCTGAGCGGCAGGAGCGAGAGCGGCAGCGGTGCCAGAAAGCCCTCCTCCTTGCCGGCCGACACGACGAGTGCCTGCCCGGGACGCGCGACGCTCGCCGCCGCGAGGGCGGCGAACCGGCGCTCCGCAGCGCCCGCGCGTGGGTCCCAGGCAGCTCCGACGGAGGCGAGCGCCCGCTCGAGCGCCGCCTCCAAGCCTCCGTACAGCCGCTCGACGCCCTTCGTCTCGAAGTAGACGCGCCCCGGCTCCTCGGGGTCGACCGCGAAGCCCGAGTCCTCGAGCCGCTGCAGCACCCCCTCCCACTCGCGCTCCACCGCCGCCGGATCCTGCTCGACGAGCACGAGCTGCGGGCACGTGGCGAGGGCCTCGCCCAGCCGCATCCCCGGCTGCACACCCGCGAGCTCGGCGGCAGCGGTGACCGGCCCGACCAGCTGCTCCGCTCCGGGAGGCGGCGACAGTGCCGCCGGCACGAGCGCCAGCCTCGGCCGGTCCCGCAGCGCTGCGCGCAACTCGAAGCCGGGGATGAGGAGGCACGCGAGCACAGGAACATATGTTCTATACCCGAACGTATGTTCCTGTCAAACGCGGGCAGCGCCCGCCGATCACCTGATCATGTCTGCAGCCCAGCAACAGCACTCTCAGGTCTACACACAGCCGGACGAGACGTTCGACCGGCTCGCACAGCTGCTCGCGAAGGCGGTCGGCGCCTCGGCGGCGTTCGTCTCGCTCGCCGACTGCTGCTCGGACGAGATCGTCTTCGCCGGCATCACCGGCCTGCCGGAGATCGCCGCCGGACAGCGGATGACGCTGTCCCAGACGATCTGTCGGCACGTCGTCGCGTCGGGCACGCCGCTCGCGATCGACGACACGCAGGCGGACGACCTCGCCCGCAACGAGCCGACGATCTCCGCCCTCGGCATCGGCGCCTATCTCGGCGTACCGCTCATCGGCGACTCGGGCGACGTGGTCGGCGTCCTCTGCACGGTCGATCGTTTCGCGCGTCCCTGGAGCGGCGCTCAGATCGAGATCGCACAGGGCCTCGCGGCGGCGGTGATGACCGAGATCGGGCTGCGGTCCGCCGAGCTCCGCTACCGCTCGCTGATCGAGAACCTGCCGCTGGCCACCTACATGAACAGCGTCGAGGAGCCGTTCGCCACGATCTACATGAGCCCGCAGGTCGAGACGCTCCTGGGCTACACCCCGGAGGAGTGGACGACCCGGCCCGATCTCGGGAGCGACGGCATTCATCCGGACGACCGCGCGCGGGTACGGGCGCTCGCGGCGCAGCTGCGGGCGGACGGGATGCCGACTCGCTGCGAGTTTCGCTTCGTCGCCCGGGACGGGCGGATCGTCTGGGTGCTCGACCAGACGACTCCGGTGTTCGACGTCGACGGCAAGCCGGTCGGTTACCAGGGCTTCCTGCTCGACATCACCGAGCAGAAGCGGCTCGAGGAGCAGCTCGCGCAGTCCCAGAAGATGGAGGCGGTCGGCCAGCTCGCGGGCGGGATCGCCCATGACTTCAACAACATGCTGACGGCGATCAGCGGCTATGCCGACCTGCTCGCGCTCTCGTTCGACGCGGATGACCCTCGGGCAGACGACGTGGAACAGATCCGGAAGGCGGGCGCGCACGCGGCGGCTTTGACGCGGCAGCTGCTCGCGTTCAGCCGCAGGCAGGTGCTGCGGCCGCAGCGGATCGAGGTCAACGACGTCGTCCGCGACCTCGAGACCATGCTGAGACGGACGATCGGAGCCGACGTCGAGCTGGTGACGTCGCTGGAGGCCGGGCTCGACCCGGTCGAGGCTGACCCCGACCAGCTCGCCCAGGTCGTGCTCAACATGGCGCTGAACGGCCGCGACGCGATGCCGCTCGGCGGCAGGCTCACGATCGCCACCAGCGGTCTCGACCTCCCGGACGGCCCAGCCGTCGCGGTCGAGGTGACGGACACCGGATCGGGCATGGACGAGGCGACACGCTGCCGCGTCTTCGAGCCCTTCTTCACCACCAAGTCGACCGGCAAGGGCACCGGGCTCGGTCTCGCGACCGCGTACGGCTTCGTCAGCCAGAGCGGTGGCCGGATCGACGTCGAGAGCGCGCCCGGGCACGGCTCCACGTTTCGCGTCGTGCTGCCCGTGGCGCCTGCCGAGAGCCCGGCCGTTTTCACGCACTAGGCTCGAGGAGCTGGGATAGTCGCCCGATGACCGTGCGCATCGACGGCTCGCTCGGCGGGATCGACTGGGCGGCGGCGCGCGCCGACCTGATCGCGGACGACTTCGACAACGGCCGCTCGCCGAGCGCGCTCAGGCGGTCGTTCGAGCAGTCGCAGCACGTCGCGATCGCCCGCGACGGCGACCGCGTCGTGGGGATGGCGCGGCTGCTCTCGGACGGTGTCTGCAATGCCTACCTCGTCGACGTCTGGACGCACTCGTCGCACCGGCGGCAGGGGGTCGCGACCGGGATGCTGCGCTTGCTGATCGACGCGGTCCCGGGCCAGCACATCGGGCTCCAGACCCGGGACGCCCAGGCGCTCTACGAGTCGCTCGGCTTCCGGCCGCAACCCGAGTTCTGGTCGCTCGTCTCCGGAGCGTGGCTCGACAACGACGCGAACCGCCTTTGAGGCTTCGTGCCGAGGTGACAGACTGGGCGCATGAGCGCGACCGCCGACAGGATCGAGCTCGACGCCTCCGCGTTCCGGGGGGAGCTCCTCGGCCCCACGGACGCGGGCTACGACGAGCGGCGGAAGATCTGGAACGGCTCGATCGACCGGCGACCGTCCACGATCGCGCGCTGCGCCGGCGTCGCCGATGTGATCACCGCGGTCAAGGCGGCCCGGGCGGGCGAGATCCCGGTCGCGATCCGCAGCGGCGGCCATTCGTTCCCCGGCTACTCGGTCGCCGACGACGCGCTGATGATCGACCTCTCGCCGATGAAAGGCGTCCGCGTCGATCCCGAACGGCGCACCGCGCGCGTCCAGGCGGGCGTCCTGCTCGGCGAGCTCGACCGCGAGACACAGGCGTTCGGGCTGGCGGTGCCGTCGGGCATCGTCACCCACACCGGCGTGGCAGGCCTCACGCTCGGCGGCGGCATCGGCTGGATCATGCGCAAGCACGGGCTCTCGGTCGACCAGCTGCTCTCCGTCGACCTCGTCACCGCCGACGGCGAGTTCGTCAAGGCGAGCGCGGACGAGAACGCGGAGCTCTTCTGGGGCCTCCGCGGGGGAGGCGGCAACTTCGGGATCGTCACCGAGTTCGAGTTCCGCTGCGTGCCGCTCGGCCCGCAGGTGCTCGCGGGCCCGGTGATCTGGCCGATGGAGCGCTCCGGCGAGGTGCTGCGCTTCTACCGCGACTGGGTCGCCGAGGCGCCCGACGAGCTGATGACGATCGTCGTCCACCGCAAGGCGCCGCCGCTGCCGATCATCCCGGCCGAGCTGCACGGGCAGCCGGTCGTGATGGTGATCCCGTGCTGGGTCGGCGACCTCGAGCAGGGCGAGCGGTTCATCAAGCCGCTCCGGGACTTCGGCCCTCCGATCGCGGACGCGTGCGCAGTGAAACCGTTCCTCGCGCACCAGGCGATGCTCGACCCGAGTTTCCCGCCGGGACGCTGGTACTACTTCAAGAGCTGCGACGTCGAGGAGCTGACCGACGAGATCATCGACGTCACGGTCGAGCGCTCCCTCCAGATCGAGTCGCCGCTCACGTCCTTCCCGATCTGGCAGATGGGCGGTGCGGTGAAGCGCGTCGGCGAGGACGACAGCGCCTTCAACGGCCGCGGGGCCGGCTTCACCTACAACATCGGCGCCTGCACGGCGGCCGCAGACGGCTTCGACGAGGAGCGCGAGTGGGTTCGCAGCTTCTGGTCCGCGCTCGAGCCGTGGCACCAGGGCGTCTACGTGAACTTCCTCGGCGACGAGGGCGCGGACCGGGTTCGTGAGTCCTACGGGGCAGCGAAGTACGCGCGGCTGCAGGCGCTGAAGGCGCAGCTCGACCCGGACAACTTCTTCCGGATCAACCAGAACATCCCGCCCGCCTAGCGGACGATCTCGGCGGCCGGGCCGCGCATCCCGGCGAAGCGCGGGACGACGTCGAGCACGCTCTCGCGGGCGCAGAACTCGAGATCCTGCTCCAGCCCCGGCGGCCCGTACGTGCGCGCGTTCAGGCCGTCGAGCGCGCTCGGATAGGCGTCGGCGAGCAGCACCGCCGCGACCGCCGCGTCCGTCCGCTCGCCCGGGAGCGCCCGCACGATCCGGCCCGCGCAGTACGCGTCGTCGAAGGCGAACGCACCCTTGTAGCCGGCGCAGATGACGGCGACGTCCTCCCCGCGCTCGGCCGCGGCGCGTACGACCGCGTCGAGGTTGAGCAGGCTGCCGACCAGGACCTCGTCGCAGCGCTCGCCGGCGGCGACGATCGTCCGGGTCCCGTTCGTCGTCGAGAGGATCAGCGTCGCGGCCCTCGGCTCGAGGAACTCGCGCGGCGACGCGCCGACGTCGAAGCCCTCGATCCTGACCGCGTCGCGCTCGCCGCCGACGACGCTGTCCGCGAGCTCGGCGCGCAGCGCGCGCGCCTGCTCGATCTCGGGCACGCAGAGCACGCGCTCGTAGCCCGCCCAGAGCGCTTGCGCGATCGTCGAGGTCGCCCGGACCACGTCGACGACGATCCCCGTCGGGGCCGACGCGGCCTCGTCGGGCGTGAAGGCGACGTGAACTCGCACGTGGGTACGCTAATCGCGATGGCAGAGATGCTCAGGTGTTACCGGCACCCCGACCGCGAGACGGGTGTCTCCTGCTCCGAGTGCGGCCGCGGAATCTGCCCCGACTGCATGACGTTCGGCCCGGTCGGGATCCGCTGCCCGGAGCACGCCGGGAAGCAGAAGATCGTCCGGGGGATCCCACGGAAGACCCCGGCTCAGATCCTGAAAGCGGGCGGCTCGGACGCCGTCACGAGGACGCTGATCGGGATCAACGTCGCCGTCTACCTGCTCACGCTCGCGGCCGGCGCGTCCGTGTCCGGTGTCGGCGGCGCCGTCTACGACAACGGCGTCCTGAACGGTCCCGATGTCGCGGACGGCGACTGGTGGCGGCTCCTCACCTCGACCTTCATGCACTACGGCCCCTTCCACCTGGCCATGAACATGTACACGCTCTGGCTGCTCGGCGCCGCGCTCGAATCCGGGGTCGGGCGGGTGCGCTACATCGCGCTCTACCTGGTCTCCGGCCTCGCCGGCTCCGCCGGAGCGCTCCTCCTGTCGCCCAACAGCAACACGCTCGGTGCCTCGGGCGCGATTTTCGGCGTCATCGGAGCCGTCTTCGTGCTCGAGCGCCAGGGATTCCGGGTCTTCCCCGGCAGCGTCGGCGGCCTGCTGGTGGCAAACCTCGCCTTCACGTTCCTCTTCGCGCGCTACATCTCGGTCGGCGGGCACGTCGGCGGGCTGATCGGCGGCGTCCTCGCCGCGTTCGCGCTCTCCCGCTTCGGGCGCGGTCATGCGGCCTACGGGAAGCCCGGGCTGCTCGGAGTGGCGGGTCTCGCCGGCGTCGCCGTGGCGAGCGTCGCGGTCTCCTACGTCGCCGTGTCCTAGCCGCCGATCGCGACCGCGACGGTGCCCTGCTCCGCCAGCGCCGCCTGGGCGGCGGCGAGTCGGGCGAGCGGCACGCGATACGGGCTGCACGACACGTAGTCCAGACCGAGCCCGTGGCAGAACGCGACCGACTTCGGCTCGCCGCCGTGCTCGCCGCAGATCCCGAGCTTGATCTCCGGGCTCGTCCGCCTGCCTCGTTCGACCGCGATCTGCATCAGGTCCCCGACGCCGCCCTGGTCGATCGTCTCGAACGGGTCGCGCTCGAGGACGCCCGTCTCGAGGTAGTGGGCGAGGAAGCGGCCGCCGTCGTCGCGGGAGATCCCGAGGGCGGTCTGGGTCAGGTCGTTGGTGCCGAAGGAGAAGAAGTCGGCGTGCTCGGCGATCTCGTCGGCGCGCACGCATGCTCGCGGGAGCTCGATCATCGTCCCGACGAGGTAGTCCAGCTCGCCCTCCTCGGAGGCGACGCGCACGGTCAGCTCGCGCAGGCGCCGCAGCTCCTCGCCGAAGCCGACGAGCGGATGCATGATCTCGACGAGCGGCGCGTCTCCTCCCCGCTCGCGTACGGCGATCGCGGCCCGCACGATCGCGCGTACTTGCATCTCGTAGATCTCGGGGAAGAAGAGCCCGAGCCGGCAGGCGCGCCACCCGAGCATCGGGTTCGACTCCTGCAGACTGCGGACCCGCTCCCACATCCGCTCGTCGCTCTGCTCACTTCCCTTGGCGTCCTCGAGCGCGGGCAGGAACTCGTGCAGCGGCCAGTCGAGGAGCCGGATCGTCACGGGCAGTCCGGCCATCGCCTCGAAGATCCCCTCGAAGTCGGCCTGCTGGATCGGCAGCAGCCGCTCGAGCGCGGAGCGGCGCCCGTCCTCGTCGGCGGCGAGGATCATCTCGCGCATCAGGTGCAGCCGCTCGGCGTCGGCGAACATGTGCTCGGTGCGGCAGAGGCCGATCCCCTCGGCGCCGAACTCGCGGGCCCTGGCGGCGTCCTCGGGGGTATCCGCGTTCGTGCGCACCTTCAGCCGCCGGATCCCGTCCGCCCAGTCGAGGATCGCGGAGAAGTCGTCGTTGATCTGCGGCGGCACGAGCGGCACCGAGCCGACGATCACCTCGCCGGTGCCGCCGTTGATCGTGATCGTGTCGCCCTCTTTCAGCTCGTGGCCGGGCAGCCTGGCCGTCTTCGCGCGCACGTCGACGTGGAGCGCCTCGCAGCCGGTGACGCAGGGCGTGCCCATCCCGCGCGCGACGACGGCCGCGTGCGAGGTCAGGCCGCCGTGCGCGGTCAGGATCCCCGCCGCCTGCACCATCCCGTGGAAGTCGTCCGGCGTCGTCTCCCAGCGGACGAGGATCACGCTCTCGCCCGCCTTGCCCCGCTCCTCGGCCGTGTCGGCGTCGAAGACGATCGCCCCCGAAGCGGCGCCCGGGGATGCGTTGAGCCCTTTCGCGACCACCTCGACCTCGGCGGCCGGGTCGATCATCGGGTGCAGCAGCTGGTCGAGCTGCGCCGGGTCGATCCGCGCGACCGCCTCCTCCTTCGAGATCAGCCCCTCGCCGACCATCTCGACCGCCGCCCGTAGCGCGGCTGCGGCGGTGCGCTTCGCCGTCCGCGTCTGGAGCAGGAAGAGCGTCCCCTCCTCGACCGTGAACTCGATGTCCTGCATGTCGCGGTAGTGCGACTCGAGCCGGCCGATCGTCTCCAGGAGCTGCGCGTATGCCTCGGGCAGCAGCTCGTTCATCCGCTCGATCGGCTCGGGCGTTCGGATCCCGGCGACGACGTCCTCTCCCTGCGCGTTCTGGAGGAATTCGCCGTAGAGGACGCTCTCGCCGGTCGAGGGGTCGCGCGTGAAGCAGACACCGGTGCCCGAGCCGTCGCCCCTGTTCCCGAAGACCATCTGGACGACGTTGACCGCGGTGCCGAGGTCGTCGGGGATCTCGTAGGTGCGCCGGTAGACCTGGGCGCGCGGCGACTCCCAGGAGTCGAAGACGGCCCGGACGGCCTTCTCGAGCTGCGCGCGTGCGTCCTGCGGGAACGGTGACCCGGTCTCCTCGGCGTAGATCCGCTTGAAGGTCTCGATCAGCTCGCCCAGGTCGGCCGCCGCCAGCTCGACGTCCTGCTTCGCGCCGCGCGCGACCTTGAGGTCGGTCAGCGCCTGCTCGAAGCGGTGCCCCTCGACGCCGTCGACGACCTCGCCGTACATCTGGATCAGCCGCCGGTAGGAGTCGTAGGCGAACCGCTCGTTGCCGGTCGTCTTCGCGAGGCCCGCAACAGCGTCGTCGTTGAGCCCGAGGTTGAGGATCGTGTCCATCATCCCGGGCATCGAGACGGCCGCGCCGGAGCGGACGGAGACGAGCAGCGGGTCGTCCGGATCGCCGAAGCGCTTGCCCGCCTTGCCTTCCAGCGCGGCGATGTGCTTCGCGATCTCGTCCTCGAGCCCGTCCGGAAGGACGCCGCCGGACGCCATGTACGCGCGGCACGCGTCCGTCGTGATCGTGAACCCGGCGGGCACCGGAACGCCCAGCGCGGTCATCTCCGCGAGGCCGATTCCCTTGCCGCCGAGCAGCTCGCGGCCGCCCGAGGTCTCCTCGTCGAAGTCGTAGACGTAGCGCATCCCGGCGGGGAATCTACACTCGCCGCGTGAGCGGCCACATCCTCGCCATGGGCGGCGGCGCCCTCCTCGCCCGCGACTCCCGGATCGAGGACTTCATGCTCGGCCTCTCGCGCTCCGACCGGCCGCGCGTCTGCTTCCTGCCGACGGCGGGCGGCGAGAAACCGGAATGGATCGTCCGCTTCTACGAGGAGTTCACCGCGCGCGACTGCGAGCCGAGCCACGTGACGCTCTTCGGTATGCCCGAGGACCCCGCAGCGCATATCGCGAAGCAGGACGTGATCTACGTCGGCGGCGGCAACACGGCGAACATGCTCGCGATCTGGCGCGTGCACGGGATCGACCGGGCGCTGCGAGCCGCCTGGGAGCGCGGCGCCGTTCTCGGCGGGATGAGCGCCGGCGCGAACTGCTGGTTCGAGAGCTGCGTGACCGACTCGTTCGGCCCGCGCCTCCGGGAGCTCGACGACGGCCTCGGCTTCCTCGCGGGGAGCTTCTGCCCGCACTACGACGGCGAGCCCGAACGGCGGCCGACCTACACGCGGCTCGTCCGGGAGGGCGTGCTCGCGCCCGGCTACGCCGCCGACGACGACGCGGCGTTCCACTTCGAGGGGACGGAGCTCGTGGAGGTCGTCAGCCAGCGCGAGGGCGCCCGCGGCTATCGGGTCACAGCGAACGGCGAGCAGCCGCTCGAGACCCGGCAGCTGCCCTAGCGCGGAACGAGCGTCTGGCTGCCGAGGTAGAAGAACAGCAGCACGCCGACGAGCGAGACCGTGATCATCCCGCCGCCATGGCCGGGCCTGCCCCGCTGCACCGCGATCACGCCGAAGACCACGGCGCCGATCACGAATAGCGGGATCAGGACCGAGAACGCCGCCAGCAGCCACCCCGGGACGAGGATGCCGGCTTGCGAACGTTCACTCGGAACCGCTCCGGGTCGATCCACCAGCAGAGCTTGTCACCGGCAAGTGCGTTGTGCAACACATGGCTAGAGCAGCTCGGCGATGAGCGCTGCCGCGCGCGCGGCGCCGTCGGTCTCGACCGGCCGGTAGTCGACCTCGCGGCCGATCTCCTCCGCGATCGCCGCAGCGATCTCGGCCGGGCCGTCGGACTCGAAATCCATCCGGCGGCCGGCGCCGTAGCGCTCGAGCCGGTGGTGGACGTGGAAGTTCTGCTCGAAGTGGTGGCGGAGCGGGAAGTAGAGAAACGGCCGCGCGTTCGCGGTCAGCTCCATCGAGGTCGTCAGGCCCCCCTGCACGACGGCGAGGTCGCAGGCGGCGAGGTGGCGGTAGAGCTCGTGCACATAGGCCCGGATCTCGAGGCCGGGCAGAGCGGGCAGCGTCGCCGGGTCGATGCGCGGCCCGGCGACGACGATCATCCGCAGCTCGGGCACGAGCGCCTGCGCCTGCGGGAACGACTCGACGACCCGGCGCAGCAGGTGCCCGCCGACGCCCGATCCGCCGACGGTGACGATGCAGACCTGCTCGTTCGGCCCGTAGCCCAGCTCGTGCCGCAGCTTCTCGCGGTCGGCGACGGGCTCGAACCCGGTCACGTAGCCGGAGAAGTCGTAGTGCTGCTCCGTCCAGTCGCGGATCCCGGGCAGCCCCTTGCCGAAGGCGTCCGGCACGACGTCGTCGGGGTTGCCGACGAAGACGGCGCGGTCGCGGATGCGCGGGAAGCGCGCGATGTGCTCGATCATCTCGGCGTTGTAGTCGGTCGTCAGGAACTCCTCCTGCTCGCCGCCGTCCTCGAACGGCAGCCAGCCCACGAAGTCGGTCAACCAGACGTACGCGGCCGACTTCAGCTCCGGGTTCTCGTGCAGGAAGTAGTCGATCTCCCACGCCTCGTCGCCGATCCAGAGGTCGTAGTGCTCGTCGCGGACGACGTCGTGGAAGAGCATGAAGTTCGCGACGAGGATCTCGTCCATGCGCCGGATCGCCTGGAAGGCGTGCAGGTCGTGCTCGGCCGACTCGCTCTCGATGTGCGCCGACTCGTTCGCGAGCAGCGCGCTCGCCGGGTGGATTCGCTCCCCCTCGGCCTCGAGCACCGCCGTGACGGGGTGCTGCGCGAGCCAGTCGATCTCCAGGTCGGGGTGGAGCTTGCGCAGCTCCTGGGCGATCGCGACGTCGCGGCGCGCGTGACCGAGGCCGATCGGCGAGGAGACGTAGAGCGCGCGGCGCTTGCGGCTCAGCGCCCGCGTCCACGTCTTCGCCTTCGGCGCCGGCGGAGCGACCTCGTCGGCGAAGTCCTTCAGGAGGCCGTTCACCTTGACTGGATGGCGCGCCTGCGGGAGATGCCCGGCGCCCGCGAGAGTGACGAGCGTTCCGCCGGTCAGCTCCGCGACGGCGCTCGCCCGCTCGCGGGTCTGGCAGTTGTCGAGGTCGCCGTGGATCACGAGCACCGGGCAGCGAACGCGCCGGCAGAGATCCTCCGCGTCGGCGGCCGTCGTCCAGGGTGGCGGCGCCTCGATGTCGGCCAGGACGAGCGACTCGGGGCCTCCCTCGAGCCCCCACGCGACCGCGTCCTCGATCTGCTTCGTCGAGTGCGGCTCGGGGATCTGCTGGGCGAAGAAGAACTCGAGGAAGTCGCGGTAGTCGCACCGCCAGTGGTGGACGTTGCACTTCGCCCAACCCTCGTAGGCGTCGAGCGGGTCGAGCGCCGAGTACTGCTCGTAGTTCGGGTGCGCGGCCGCCAGTCTCGGCACGTACGGCGTGATCGCGGCCACGCCCAGCACCGCGGCCGGATCGCTCGCCGCGAGCATGAGTGCCCAGCCGCTCCCGTCGCAGATCCCGGCGACGAGGGCTTCCTGCGCGCCGCTCGCGGCGAGCACCGCGCGACCGTCGGCCATGTATTCCCACCACGAGTACGCCGCCGCGTCCGCGGGCCGGTCCGAGCGCCCGTTGCCGCGTGGATCGAACGTGACGACGCGGACGTGGCGCGAGAGATACGGGATCTGGCCCTTCCAGATCCGCGAGTGCGAGATCGGCGAGGGCGGGAAGAGCAGGAACGTCGTCGGCCCGTCGCCGTACGCCTCCCAGAAGACGCGCACGCCGTCGCGCTCGACGAAGCCCTCCTCGTCCGGGTAGCGCGCCCGCGTCTGCTCGCGCGCGTCGGCGGCGACGATCACGGCAGCCGCTCCACGAAGTCGAGCAGCAGCAGATTGATCGCGACCGGGTCGCGCGCCTGCGGCAGGTGGCCCGAACCGCCGAACGTCACGAACTGCCCACCGATCGCCTCCGCGAGCGCCGCTCCCCGCCCGTGCGGCTGGACGGCGTCCTCATCGCCGTGCACGACGAGCACCGGACAGCGGACGCGCCCGCAGAGCTCCCGGAAGTCGACGCCGATCGGGAGGTCGATGCCGGCGTCGTGATCCGCGAGCACCTGGGGGGTCGTCTCGAGCGCCCAGCCGATCGCGTCCTCGATCGGCTTCGTCGAGTGCGGCTCCGTGAAGATCTTCCCGACGAAGAACTCGAGGAAGTCAGGGTAGTCGCGCAACCAGTGGTGGACGTTGTACTTCGCCCACCCTTCGTCGATGTCGAGCCGCTCGTCGAACGGGTAGACGGTGCGCTCGGGGTGCGGCGGCGCCAGCGGGACGGCCGGCCCGATGAACGCGGCGCCGGCGACGCGCTCCGGATGCTCCGCGGCGAGGACGACGCCCCAGAGCGTCGCGCACGACACGCCGACGAGGGCGGCGCGCTCCGTCGCCGTCGTGTCCAGCACGGCGAGCGTGTCGGCGGCGAACTTGCGGATCGAGTACGCCTCGGGGCCTTCCGGACGGTCGGAGCGGCCGTTCCCCCGGCCGTCGAACGTGACCACACGGAAGTGCCGCGCGAGGAAGGGGATCTGCGCCTTCCAGTGGCGCGAGTGGACGAGCGCCCACGTCGGCAGGAGCAGGATCGTCGTCTCGCCGCTCCCGTAGACCTCGTAGAAGAGCCGGACGCCGTCGCGCTCGACGTAGCCCTCCTCGTCGGGATAGCAGGCGCGCGTCTGCTCGGCCGCGCCGGTCAGCGGTTCGACAGCCATCCGTCGATCCAGTCGAGGAGCTCCGCGTGCCCCGTCTCGATACCCCCGAGGCGCTCGACCATCACCCCCACGTTGAAGGTGATCACGAGCGATACGAGAGCCTCGAGCGGCATCTCGATCCCGAGCTCGCGGTGCGGCTCCCGGAACGCTTCCGTCAACACTGCCCGCCACTCCCCGTTGACGCGCGCGAGCCGCTCGCGCAGGCCCGCGTCGTTCCAGGCCAACGCCTGCAGCTCGAGCCAGACCTTCTCGTAGGTCACGTCCTCGGCGACGAGAAACCGCATCGCCGTCCGCCACTTCTCCACGAACGGCTCGTCGGAGGCGTAGAGCGCGCGCTGCCGCGCGATCATCCGCTCCGTGAAGCGCTCGAGCGCCCGTACGAGCAGGTTCTCGTTCGAACCGAAGTAGTAGTGGACGAGGCCGTGGTTGACCCCCGCCTCTTCGGCGAGCCGACGTGTCGTGATTCCCGCGTGGCCGACGTCGACGAGCAGCCGCTCCGCCCCGTCGGGGAGCGCGTCCTCGGCGGCGGAGCGGGCCGTCGTCTTCGGTGCGGTCTGGCTCACGTGGGCCCCCAGAGCGCGTTCGCGATCTTCCAGCCGTCGCCCGTCCGCACGAGGTGCAGGTACTCGCGGTAGACGGCGGAGCGGACGACGACACTGGCGATGTCGCCGTGCACCTCCACGACCTCGACCTCGAGCCGCCGGTCGGCGCCGTCCTCGGCTCCGGCGCCGGCGGCGGTGAGCTCGAGCATTCGCTGCTTCGACAACATCCCGAGCTCGTCCCCGGCTCTTCGCTTGACGAGTTCCGCGTGGAGCGCGCGGTTCATACGCTCGACGTCTCCGTCGAACCAACCCTCGAAGTAGTCGAGCGCAGTACGAGTGACTGCCTCACGCTCCGTCATCCGTGCCATTGTCGCCTCAGTGCTCCCCCGGCTCCAACCGGATGCTCGGGTCGAAGAGCATCATGTGCGGCCCCGCCGGGCCGGTCGTCGTCTTCTTGCGGACGCTCTCGAAGCTCACCCACGGCTCGCCGCCGGGGGTGAACGGCGTCAGCTTGCCGGTCGCCCGGTCGACGTCGAAGCGCCAGAGCCCGTAGTCCTTGTTGCGGGCCGGGCCGAAGCGCGTGTCGTTGTCCCACGTCGTCAGCAGCGAGTTGGTCACGTAGAGCCGCTCGTTGTCCCGGCTCAGCCGCAGCATGTTCGGGTGCGGCACCGTCACGGTCGAGTTGAGCACCGGCGCGAACGGGTCGCTGATGTCGAACTGCTGCACCGTGTCGCCGAACCAGTTCGTCACGTACATGTAGCGGTGGTCGTAGGACAGGATCATGTCCGCCGGGATCAGGAGCCCATCCTCCGGCCCCAGCACCTGCTGGAAGTCGAAGACCCCGTCGTGGTCGTCGTCGTCGGCGAGCCACACGGCGCTCGTGCCGGGGGTGTTGATGAACGCGCGGCGGACGTTGCGCCGCTCGATGAAGCGGACTTCGAGCGCGCCGCTGTTCGTCCCCAGGCTGGCCGTCTGCGTCACCTTTCGCTCCCGCACGTCCCAGACCGCGACCTCGTCGCCGAGGCAGGTCGGGTCGATGCCGCCTCCGCACCGCGCCGGCGGGCCGAACGTCGTGCTGATGCCGAGGTCGGCGTCGCGCAGCGCGTCGAAGTCGTACATGTACGCAGGACCGCGATCGCTTCCGTCGCGGGCAGGGCCGGGACCGAAGTGAGACGAGAACGCGCCCGTCTTCGAGTCGATCTCCACGATCCCGCCCGGCTTCGTGTCACCGGTGGCCGCCCCGATCATCGTCACGATCGCCCCGCGCGGCGACGACGCGATCACGGTGTGCGGGATCACGTAGCCGCTCCTCGCGGCCAGGTCCTCGTTGACTGCCTCGACGCTCATCGTCCTCCCGTCGCCCTTGATCCCGAGGATGTGGATCCGGTTCGAGAAGAGGCCGGGGACGATCAGCCGCCGCTGGTCTGCGGAGTAGCCGAAGTGGTGGAGCTCGTCGCCGACGTTCGGCATGTCGATCCTGTCGACGATCGTGCCGTAGTCGGGCTTACGCGGGTCCGCGCCGATCACGGCGATGAAGTCCGGATCCGTCGCGCTCTGCGCGATCGTCGCGACGTAGAGAAACCGTTCCTGCTTCGACGTGCGGGCTCCTGCGGCGGCGTCGGACCCGATCGCGACCGCGAAGACCGGGGCTGCCGCGACCATCAGGGCGAGCGCGACGAGCCTTCGTGCGTGGGCGCCGGTGCGACGCTTCATGGCCGTGCCTCGAAGACGTGGTTGAACGGCGTCTCGGCGACACGGCGGAAGCGGGTGAAACCGGCGGCCTCGACGACCTCGCGGATGCGCGCCTCTCCGGCCTGGGCGCCGAGCGCGAGCCCCACCTCCTGGGAGAGCGACGCGGGGGTGCAGAGCAGGGTCGAGAAGCCGTAGTACGCCCGTCCGACCGGGTTGAAGTTGTCCTCGACGCGGTCGCCGGCCGCCGGCTCGACGATCATCCACGTCCCGTCCGGGGCGAGCAGCTCTCGCACCTGCCGGGCCGCGCCGACCGGGTCGCCCATGTCGTGCAGGCAGTCGAACATCGTCACGAGGTCGTAGTCGCTGCCCGGATGTGCGGCGGCGGGGACGGCCTCGAACTCGACCCGCTCGGCGACGCCGGCCTTCTCGGCCCGCACCCGTGCGGTCTCGATCGAGCCGGCGTGGTAGTCCGAGCCGACGAAGCTCGACTGCGGGAACGCCTGCGCCATCAGGACCGTGGACGCGCCGTGGCCGCAGCCGAGATCGGCGACCTTCGCGCCGCGCTCGAGCTTCGCGACGACCCCGTCGAGGGCCGGAAGCCACGACTCGACGAGATGCGCGTTGTAGCCGGGCCGGAAGAACCGCTCGCAGCCCTCGTGCACGTCGTGCACGTGCTCGTGCCAGCCGAGCCCGCCGCCGTCCTTCACGGTCTCCGTGATCCGCGGCGAGTCGAGGACCGACCCGATCGCGATCTGGAAGAACCCGGGCAGGTAGGCCGGGCTCGACTCGTCCGTGAGCGCGACCGCCTGCTCCGGTGCGAGCTCGTACGTGCCCTGCTCCGGCTCGTACTCGACGTAGCCGCCGGCCGCCTGCGCGTTCAGCCACTCGCGCACGTAGCGCTCCGTCGTGGCCGTCCGGGACGCCAGCTCGGCCGGCGTCAGCGGCCCGGCGCCCGCCATCGCCCGGTAGAGCCCGAGCTTGTCCCCCATCACGACGAGGGCCGCGTTCAGCGTCGCCCCCACCTCGTCGACGGCGCGGAAGACGAAAGCCATCAGCTTCTCCTCGTCCAACGCGCGCGGTCTCTCGATCGTGGCCATCTCGCACCTCCTGTCTAAGTCATCTGACTTAGACAGTTGACCAAACTATCGTGAGCTTGTCAAGAGGTTCGCCTGCGCCTGCGCGAGCGCCACTCGGCCGCCCACGCGAGCCCCCGGAGACCGAGCCAGATCGGCGTCAGGAGGACGTAGAAGACGAAGACTGCGGCCGCGAGGATCGTCCACCACATCCCCCACCGCCAGAGTGGCACCGGCGGCTTCGGCGCTGGCGACTCGGGCGCCGGCGGCTCAGGCATGCGCCTCCTGGCGCCGCCGGTCGACGAGGCGGACGACGCGGTGCGCCGTCTCCTCGATCGAGAGGCCGGTGACGTCGATCACGGGGCAGCCGAGCCGCCGGTGCAATGCGGCCGCCTCCTCGAGCTCGTCGTAGATCTCGAGCATCTCCGTGTACTGCCGGTTCTGGCCGCCCATCCCGCGCACGCGGGTGGAGCGGATCTCCGCCAGCCGCTCGGCGTCAATGGTCAGGCCGACGATCGTGATCGGGTTGATCGCGAACAGCTCCGGTGGCGGCTTGATCCCCTTCACGATCGGCACGTTCGCCGCCTTCTGGCCGAGATAGCCGAGATAGATCGAGAGCGGCGTCTTCGATGTCCGCGAGACGCCGACGAGCACGATGTCGGCCTCGCGCAGCCCGCTGCCGACGCCGTCGTCGAACTTGACCGCGAACTCGATTGCCTCCATCCGCTTGAAGTAGGCGGAGTTGAGCGGCGGCCGCGCGCCCGGGGTCATCCGCGCCGCCATCCCTGAGACCTTCGCGATCGACTCGATCGGGTGCCCGAGCAGGTCGCAGTAGTGCAGCCGGGCGCTGCGGCAGAGCGTACGCATGCATTCGCGCAGCTCGCGGTCGACGAGCGTGTAGACCATCACCGCCGGCCGCCCCTTCGCGCGGCTGACGCAGAGCTGGAGGTCGTCGAGCGTCTGGATCTGAGGGTGCCGGACCTCCTCGAAGGGCTGATCGGGAAACTGCGCCTCGAGCGCGGCGACAAGGCGCGCCGCGGTCTCCCCCGTCGAGTCCGAGACGATGTGGAGCTCGACGACCTCGCGCGCTGGGTTCACGAAGCTGAGGCTACCGCCGCGACGCGCGCCGACGTCAGGCGGACGAGGTCGTCGGGCGCCAGCTCGAGCTCGAGGCCGCGGCGGCCGGCGCTGACGAAGATCGTCTCGAAGCCGAGCGCCGACTCGTCCACGACCGTCGGCAGCGTCTTGCGCTGGCCGAGCGGGCTGATCCCGCCGAGGACGTAGCCGGTCGCCCGCTCCGCTGCGGCGCGGTCGGCGAGCGCGGCCCGCTTCCCGAGCGCACTCAGGTCGAGCTGGGCCGCGACCGGGACGATCGCCACCGACAGGGCGCCGTCCTGGCTGACGACGAGCGTCTTGAAGACGCGTGCGGGGTCGACTCCCGTCTTCTCCGCCGCCTCGGGCCCGTACGCGGCGC
>JANPKC010000026.1:0-7114 GCA_031425855.1 Actinomycetes bacterium
CTCGAGGTACGCGGGTCGGCACTCGCGGCAGCCGATCGAGTTCAGCTCCAGCCGGTAGCGCGTGACGCCGAGCCGGCGCAGAAGCGTGTCGTAGAGCTGGATGATCTCCGCGTCGATCGCGGGGTCGTCGGTGCCGATCGCCTCGACGGAGAGCTGCCAGTGCTCGCGGTAGCGCCCGCGGCCGGGGGCGCCGTAGCGGTACATCGGCGCGATCGTGTAGAGCTTCTGCGGCTGCGGCTCGCGGTGCAGGCCGTGCTCGACGTACGCGCGCGCGATCGGCGCGGTTCCCTCGGGACGCAGCGTCAGCGAGCGGTCGGAGCGGTCGGCAAAGGTGTACATCTCCTTCTGAACCACGTCGGAGCCCTGGCCCGACGTGCGCAGGAAGAGGTCCGTGTCCTCGAAGACCGGCGTCTGGATCGGGCGATAGCCGTAGAGCGCGGTCAGGCGCTCCATCTCGTCGGTGACGCGCCACCAGAGCGGTTGCTCGGAGGGAAGGATGTCGTGGGTGCCGCGCGGCCGTTCGATCTTCACGGCGTGCGCAGCTCAGCGAGGAACGGGTTGCGCGCGAGCTCGTCGCCGAGCGTCGTGGCGGGGCCGTGCCCGGAGAGGACGACCGTCTCGGGCGGGTACGCGTCCGCGAGCGAGCGGATCGAGTCGAGCAGTGTGTCCCAGTCACCGAACGGCAGGTCGACCCGGCCGACCGAGCCGGAGAAGAGCACGTCGCCCGAGAAGAGAGCGCCGTCCGCGTAGTAGGAGAGGTGCCCCGGCGAATGGCCCGGGACATGGCGTACCTGGAACGAAACGCCGGCCGCCTCGACGGTCTCGCCGCCGGAGAGGAGCGTCGCGTCGCCCGTGAACGCGGCGGTCGGGAGGCCGGGGAAGTAGGCGTCGGGCCGGCGGAAGACGTCGAGCTCGCCCTCCGGCAGCCAGACGGGCGCGCCCGTCGACGCGGCCAGCGCGGCGAGGGCGCCGAAGTGGTCGAAGTGGCTGTGGGTGAGCAGGATCGCGGCGCACGTGGCGCCGAGCTCGGCCAGCGCGCCCTCGATCTCGGTCGGCTCGTCGCCGGGATCGATCACGACCGCTTCGGCGGCGTCCACGTTCGCGCGGACGAGGTAGCAATTCGTCCCGATCTGGCCGAGCGAGAGCTGTTCGACTGCGAGCGTCACGAGGCGGATGAGTCTATCCTTGGCCCCCGTGCAGACCTGGGACCTGATGGAGGTCGAGGCGCCGGCGGGCACACGCGACCCCGTCGTCGTGCACTCCGGGAACGAAGCCCGCGCGATCCTGATCGTGCTCAACCCCGGCCAGGTGATGGGAGATCACCAGGTCAAGGAGAACGCATGGGTGACCGTGCTCGAAGGCAGCGTCCGCATCTCGGCGGGCGCCGATTCCGTCGACGCCACGCCGGGGATGCTCTGCCGTTTCGACCCGGACGAGCGCCACTCGCTCGCGAGCGAGGACGGCGCGCGGGTCCTGCTCCTGCTCGCGCCGTGGCCCGGCGAGGGCCACTACCGCGGCAGCGCCGCCTAGCGGGACGGGCGCGGGCGCGCTGGATGAGCGGCCGGGCCGAGGGCGGCGTCGGGAGAACGGGCCGAGCGCCCGCCGCGAACTACGACACCCACGTCGCGTGGGCCGCCGTCGGGGCTCTCTCGCTCGCCACGCTGGTTGCCTGCGCCCTCCCTGCATTCCAGATCGCAACCGACGCCTACATCGGCGCCGGCAGCGAGCAGCAGACGTTCACGTACTCGCGCAAGCTCGGCCTCGGCGACCTTCGGCCCTGGTCGCTCGTGGTGCCGGCCGGCGCGCTCGCACTGCTGGGACTCAGCGTGGCCGCGTTGCGGCGCGGAAACCTTGCGGCCCTCGCCGTACCCGCCGCTGTGGTCGCGGCTCTCGGCACCATCGCTGTCATCGATCTTGGGGGACGCATGAACTGGGGCGACGGCGTCGGCGTGATCGGCTACTCGAAGCCGAGCGGCGGCGTGGTCCTCCAGCCCGCGCTCGACGACCTCAAGGCGGACGCCCGGCGCTCGCCGGAGGGCCGGCGGCCCGGTTGGGTGCTGCTCAGCGAGCACGGCTACCGGGCCCGGCCGCTTGCCGGCTGGAGGTTCCTGGCGCTTGCGGTCCCCCTGCTGGCCTTCTCGGCGCGTTCCAGGCCTTCCGGCTGTTCCTCGGTACGAGACAGGCGCTGCTCACGACCGTTGTGCTCAGCCTGCTCGTGCTGGCCTGGCTCTTCCTGCGGGCCCTCAGCCAGCTGGAGTGAGGATCAGCGCTTCTCGTCGGCCCGATTCAGCCGGCGCTGGTAGGAGCGCCACATCATCGAGTCCATGAAGTAGCTGAACGGGAGAAAGAAGCCCATCAGCACGACCGTCTGGACGATCTGCTGCGCGAGCGTCAACTCGCGGCCGAGCAGCATCACGGTGATCAGCATCAGCGGGAAGAAGAGGGCTCCCCGCTTGACCGTTTTCCGCCACGAGGGCGGCTCGAGGGCGCGGCCGGCGCGCGTCGTCGGGCGCTCCTTCGGCGTGCGCTCGGCCCGTCGCGAGGACGACGCGGCCGCGAGCTCCTCCGCTTCCTCGGGCGGGAGCACGTTCCCCGCCTCGTCGACGTAGACCTCTTCGTACTCGTGTCGCTTCAGCTTCTCGCGGCGTCGCTGCTGCTTCTTCGTGGGCATGGGGTCAGTATGCCGAGCGTCCGACGGCGACGGCGCCGTCCTTGATCACGGTCGCGACGACGTCGCCGGCGAGGTGGTAGGCGACGTACCGCCAGTCGGGCGCTTCGAGCAGGACGAGGTCGGCGGCGCACCCGGGTGCGATCCGGCCGAGGCGGTCGTCGCGTCCGAGCACGTGGGCGGCGTTGACCGTGCAGGCGGCGAGCGCCTCGGCGGGGCTCAGCTTCAGCTGCGTCGCGGCGAGCGACATCGCGAACGGGAGGCTCTCGCAGAACGCGCTGCCCGGGTTGAAGTCGGTCGCGAGCGCGACTGCTGCACCGGCGTCCACGAGAGCGCGTCCGGGCGGCATCGGACGGTCGAGGAAGAGCGCGCTGGCGGGCAGGAGGACGCCCGTGACCTGACTCGCCGCAAGCGCGGCGATCCCCTCCGGCCCCGTCGACTCCAGGTGGTCGACCGAGCGGGCGCCGAGCTCGATCGCGAGCGGGATCGCTCCGGCCTCCGTGAACTGGTCGCCGTGGAGCCGGAGCGCGAGGCCGTGCGCGCGGCACGCCTCGAGGTAGCGGCGGCTCTGGGCGGCGTCGAACGCGCCACGCTCCAGGAAGACGTCCGCGGCCTCCGCGATCTCCGCGGCTTCCGGGAGGACGTCTCCCAGCAGGAAGTCGAGGTAGGCGTCCGCGTCGGCGTGCTCGGGCGGCGTCGAGTGCGCACCGAGGAAGGTCGGGGCGCCGCCGGCGGCCCGGATCGCCCGGAGCGACGCCAGCTCGGTCTCGCGGTCGAGGCCGTAGCCGGACTTCCCCTCGAACGTCGTCGTGCCCGCGCGCAGCATCCAGCCGCGGTGACGCTCGACCGCACGAAGCAGGCCTTCCTCCCCCGCTTCCCGCGTCGCGCGAACCGTCGAGAGGATCCCCCCGCCTGCCGCGTGCAGCTCCTCGTAGCTCGCCCCGGCTGCGCGTAGCGAGAACTCCTCGACGCGGTCGCCGCCGAAGGCCGGATGCGTATGGCAGTCGACGAGGCCCGGAATGGCGCAGAGGCCGCGCCCGTGCAACTCGACGACGTCGCCGTCCAGCGGGCCGAGGTCGGCCATCCGCCCCACCGCCTCGATCGTGGCGCCGTTGCAGAGAACGTAGCCGTCGTCGATCCAGTCGAGATCGGCCAGAGCCTCGCCCCGGAGCGGCGCCCCGGCGCCCGCGGGGCTGACGACCTGACCGAGGTCGCGGATCAGCAGCCTGGCCACGCTCAGACGCTCGGCAGATCGAGGCCGTGCTCGCGCGCGGCGTCGAGCGCCTGGTCGTAGCCCGCGTCGGCGTGACGCATGACGCCGGTCCCGGGATCGGTCGTGAGCACGCGCTCGAGCCGCTCCGCCGCGTCGGAGCTGCCGTCGGCCAGGACGACCATGCCCGCATGGATCGAGTTGCCGATCCCGACGCCGCCGCCGTGATGGACGCTGACCCAGGTCGCCCCCGCCGCCGTGTTCAGGAGGGCGTTCAGGATCGGCCAGTCGGCGATCGCGTCGGAGCCGTCGAGCATGGCCTCCGTCTCGCGGTACGGGGAGGCGACCGAGCCGGAGTCGAGGTGGTCGCGCCCGATCACGACGGGAGCCGAGACCGCGCCCGTTCGCACGAGCTCGTTGATCGCGAGGCCCGCCTTGGCGCGGTCGCCGAAGCCGAGCCAGCAGATCCGCGCCGGCAGCCCCTGGAAGGCGACGCGTTCGGGAGCGAGCTCGAGCCAGCGCTGGAGCAGCGCGTCGTCCGGGAAGAGCTGCCGGAACTCCTCGTCGATCGCCGCGATGTCGGCCGGGTCGCCGGAGAGGACGGCCCACCGGAAGGGACCGATACCGAGGCAGAAGAGCGGCCGGATATAGGCCGGGACGAAGCCCGGGTATGAGAAGGCCTCCGCTACGCCACCCTCATGGGCCTCCCCTCGCAGGTTGTTGCCATAGTCGAAGACATAGCTGCCGGCGCGGACGAACTCGAGCATCCCCTCGACGTGCGCCACGATCGACTCGCGCGCTCGCCGGAGGTACTCCTCCGCGTCGGAAGCGCGTAGCGAAGCCGCTTCCTCGACCGACAGGCCCGCCGGGACGTAGCCGGTCAGCGGATCGTGCGCCGCGGTCTGGTCGGTGACGAGGTCGAAAGATTCACGCTTCCTCGACAGTTCCGGCACGATCTCGGCGGCATTGCCGAGGACGGCGACCGAGAGCGGGCGCCCCTCCGCGGCCGCCGCGCGGACACGCGCCACCCCGTCCTCGAGCGAGTCGGCCACCTCGTCGAGGTAGCGCGTCTCGAGCCGCCGCTGGATCCGCGAGGGGTCGACCTCGACGCAGAGGATCGCCGCGCCGGCCATCGTCGCCGCCAGCGGCTGCGCGCCGCCCATCCCGCCGAGGCCCGCGGTGAGGATCGTCCGCCCCGACAGGTCGGACGAGCCGAAGTGCTTCTCGCCCGCGGCCGCGAAGGTCTGGTAGGTGCCCTGCAGGATTCCCTGGGTGCCGATGTAGATCCAGCTCCCCGCCGTCATCTGGCCGAACATCGTCAGCCCCTCGGCCTCGAGCCGACGGAACTCGTCCCAGCTCGCCCAGCGCGGGACGAGGAGCGAGTTCGCGATCAGCACCCGCGGCGCGCCCTCGTGCGTGCGGAAGACGCCGACCGGCTTGCCGCTCTGGACGAGCAGCGTCTCGTCGTCGCGCAGGCGCAGCAGCGTCCGCACGATCGCGCGCAGCGCGTCGTGCGATCGGGCTGCGCGACCCGAGCCGCCGTAGACGACGAGGTCTTCCGGGCGCTCCGCGACCTCGGGATCGAGGTTGTTCAGGAGCATCCGCAGCGGCGCCTCGGTCTGCCACGAGCGCGCGTTCAGCTGCGGTCCGCGCGGCGCACGAACGGCCGACAGGTCTCCGACGAGCGCCTCGACCTGCGCGTCGAGCGACGAGACGCTCACCGCCCCTCCCGCTCCAGCCGCTGCCGGAACCGCAGCCACGCCCACGCCGTCGAGATCACGAAGAAGCCGATCGCGAACAGGACGGCCCGCCCGACGTCGCCGTCCGTCAGCCACGAGATCAGGAGGATCACCCCCGCCAGGACGAGGTTGACGACGAGGCTGTCGCGGTAGGGCCGCTTCGGCAGCGGCGGCCGCTCGCTCACCGGAGCTCCCCCACCGCCGCCTGGGCGGCCGCGAGGATCGTGCCGTCGGCGATCGCCAGCGCCACGCGCTCGATGTCGTCCGACAGGGAGCGGTCGTCCCGCACGCGCTCCGACAGCGATCGCACCGCGTCGTGCGTCGCCCTCACTCCCGGGCCGGGCTCGAGCGGCGCGAGGAACTCGATCGCCTGCGCGCCGGCGAGCAGCTCGATCGCCAGCGCCCGCTCGCTGTTCGCGAGCACCTGCAGCGCCTTCAGCCCGGCCGCGTTCCCCATCGAGACGTGATCCTCCTGGCCGGCGCTCGTCGGGATCGAGTCGACGCTGGCCGGATGGCAGAGCGACTTGCTCTCGGAGACGAGCGCGGCGGCGACGTACTGCGGGATCATGAAGCCGCTGTTGAGGCCGCCCTCGAGCGTCAGGAACGGCGGCAGCCCCTCCGACAGCGACGGGTTGACGAGCCGCTCCACGCGACGCTCAGAGATGCTCGCCAGCTCGGAGACCGCCATCGCGAGGGCGTCGAGCCCGAAAGCGAGCGGCTGACCGTGGAAGTTGCCGTTCGAGACGACGAGCCCCTCGGCGACGAGCACGAGCGGGTTGTCGGTCGCCGCGTTGAGCTCGACGGCGACGGTCGCCTCCACGTGCGCGAGGAGATCGCGGCTCGCCCCGTGCACCTGCGGCGCGCAGCGCAGGGAATAGGCGTCCTGGACGCGGTCGCACCATCGGTGCGACTCGATGATCGCCGAGCCTTCGAGCAGCCTGTGCAGGTTCGCCGCCGAGTCGAGCTGCCCGGGCAGCGGACGTGCCCTGTGGATCGCGGGGTGGAAGCTCGTCTGCGATCCCTGGAGCGCCTCCAGCGAGAGGGCGCACGCGAGATCTGCGGTACGCGCGAGACGCCAGGCGCGGACGAGGGCGAGCGCGGCCATCGCCGCCATGAACTGCGTCCCGTTGATCAGGGAGAGGCCTTCCTTCGCGCCGAGCCGGACGGGCTCGAGGCCGGCGGCGGACAACGCCTCGCCGCCGGTGAGCAGCTCGCCGTCGAACCACGCCCGGCCCTCCCCGACGAGCGGCAGCGCCAGGTGGGCGAGCGGGGCGAGATCGCCGCTCGCGCCCACGGACCCGCGGGCCGGGACGCGCGGCAGCACGCCGCGGTTGAGGCACTCGATCAGGAGCTCGACCGTCTCGATGCGCGCCCCGGAGAAGCCCTTCGCGAGCGCGTTCGCGCGCAGGAGCATCGCCGCCCGCACGACGTCGTCCGGATACGGGTCGCCGACGCCGCAAGCGTGGCTGCGCAGCAGGCGGAGCTGGAGCTCCTCGA
>JANPKC010000027.1:0-3920 GCA_031425855.1 Actinomycetes bacterium
GCACGGTCGTGACCGGTCGCGTCGAGCAGGGCCAGATCAAGATCGGGGACGAGGTCGAGATCGTCGGAATCCACGAGAAGGTCGAGAAGACGGTCGTGACCGGGGTCGAGATGTTCCAGAAGACGCTCGACGCAGCCCAGGCCGGCGACAACGCGGGCGCACTGCTCCGCGGCGTCAAGCGCGAGGAGATCGAGCGCGGCCAGGTGCTCGCGAAGCCCGGCTCGATCACGCCGCACACGCACTTCGACGCGGAGATCTACGTCCTCAGCAAGGAGGAGGGCGGCCGCCACACGCCGTTCTTCTCCAAGTACCGCCCGCAGTTCTACTTCCGCACCACGGACGTCACGGGCGAGATCACGCTTCCGGACGGCCAGGAGATGGTCATGCCGGGCGACAACACGCAGATGACCGTCGAGCTGATCAACCCGATCGCCATGGACGAGGGACTTCGGTTCGCCGTCCGCGAGGGCGGTCGCACGGTCGGCGCCGGCGTCGTCACGAAGATCACGAAGTAGTAGAGGAACGAGGGAATCGTGGCGCAGCAGAAGATCCGCATCCGGCTGAAGGGCTATGACCACCAGCAGCTGGACCGCTCCGCGTCTCAGATCGTGGAGACGGCCCAGCGCACCGGTGCGACGATCACCGGCCCCGTGCCCCTGCCCACCGAGAAGAACGTGTACTGCGTGATCCGCAGTCCCTTCAAGGACAAGGACTCGCGCGAGCACTTCGAGGTGCGCACGCACAAGCGGCTGATCGACATCCACAGCCCCACCCCGAAGACGGTGGACTCGTTGATGCGCCTCGACCTCCCGGCCGGCGTCGACATCGAGATCAAACTCTGATGAAGGGGATCCTCGGCAGGAAGCTCGGCATGACGCAGGTCTTCGACGCGGAGAGCGGCGAGGTCACCGCCGTGACCGTGATCGAGGCCGGTCCGTGCCCGGTCGTGCAGGTGAAGACCCTCGAGACGGACGGCTACGAGGCGGTCCAGATCGCGTTCGACGCCGTCGCCGAGCGGAAGCTCTCCAAGGGAGAGCTGGGGCACCTCGCGAAGGCGGGCGCCGCGGCGCACCGCCATCTCGTCGAGCTCCGCGGCCAGAGCGAGCTGCAGGTCGGCGAGACCGTCACCGTCGAGGCCTTCGAGCCCGGCGAGAAGGTCAAAGTCGCCGGGATCTCGATCGGGAAGGGCTTCCAGGGCACGATCAAGCGCCACAACTTCCACCGCGGCCCTGTCTCGCACGGCTCGCACAACGTCCGCAAGCCGGGCTCGATCGGCGCCTCGGCGACCCCGTCGCGCGTCTTCAAAGGCCAGAAGATGGCCGGCCGGATGGGCGGCGTCCGCGTCACGCAACCGGGGCTCGTCATCCACCAGATCGATCCCGAGCGCAACCTGCTGCTCGTCAAGGGCTCCGTGCCCGGCCCGAAGAGCGGTCTCGTCGAGATCAGGGAGGCGAAGTAATGGCTGCCCCCAAGGCGAAGGTCGTCGGCGGCAAGGCCGCCAAGGACGTCACCCTCGACGCCGAGATCTTCGGCGCCGACGTGAAGCCGCACCTCGTCCACGAGACGGTGCGCGCCGAGCTGAACGCCCGGCGGGCCGGAACGCGCGGCGCCAAGACCCGCGGCCTCGTCTCCGGCGGCCGCGCGAAGCCGTGGCGCCAGAAGGGCACGGGCCGCGCCCGCGCCGGCACGATCCGCGCGCCGCAGTTCACCGGCGGCGGCGTCGTCTTCGCGCCGGGCATGCGTAGCTTCGACGTCAAGGTCAACCGCAAGGCGCGCCGCTCGGCGCTCCGCGGCGCCCTCTCGAACCATGCTGCCGCCGGCACGATCGGCGTCCTCGACGGCTCCGGCTTCGAGGCTCCGTCGACGAAGCAGGCCAAGGGCCTCGTCGAGTCGTGGGGCAAGGACCTGCCGCTGCTGCTCGTCGTGACCGAGGAGGAGGAGACGCTGATCAAGTCGTTCCGCAACCTCCCGAAGTCGCTGATCACGGTGCCGTCGGAGCTCGAGGTGGCGACCGTCGTCTGGGCGAAGAGCATCCTGATCACCGAGGCTGCGCTACCGCTGGTGGAAGGGAGAGCGACGTGAGCCTGCATCCGAACGAGGTGCTGCTCGCCCCGGTCGTCTCCGAGAAGAGCTACAGCCTGATCACCGACCGCAAGTACACCTTCAAGGTGCACAAGGACGCGCACAAGACGCAGATCCGCCAGGCGGTCGAGGAGCTCTTCGAGGTGCACGTCGAGAACGTGAACATCGTCAAGGTGCAGGCGAAGCCGAAGCGCCGCGGCATCTCCAAGGGCACGCGCCCCGGCTGGAAGAAGGCCATCGTGCAGGTGCGCGAGGGCGAGACGATCGAGATCTTCGAAGGAGCCCAGGTCTGATGGCCCTCAAGAAATACAAGCCCACGTCCCCGGGACGGCGCTTCATGTCCGTCTCGACCTTCGAGGAGGTCACGAAGACGACCCCCGAGCGGAGCCTGACCGAGCCGCTGAAGAAGAAGGGCGGCCGCAACAACATGGGCCGGATCACGACGCGCCACCAGGGCGGCGGCCACAAGCGCCGCTACCGCGTGATCGACTTCAAGCGGACGAAGGACGGCGTGCCGGCGAAGGTCGCCGCGATCGAGTACGACCCGAACCGGTCGGCCCGGATCGCGCTGCTCCACTATCTCGACGGCGCGAAGGCCTACATCATCGCGCCCGCCCGGCTCCGCGTCGGCGCGATGGTCGAGTCGGGCCCGAACGCCGACATCAAACCCGGCAACGCGCTGCCGCTGGAGAACATCCCGACCGGCACGATGGTGCACAACGTCGAGCTGAAGCCGGGTCAGGGCGCCAAGATGGCGCGCTCCGCCGGCGCGAGCGTCCAGTTGGTGGCGAAGGACGACGGGTACGGGGTGCTGCGGCTGCCGTCGGGAGAGATGAGGCGGGTGACGCTAACCTGTCGGGCCACCGTCGGGCAGGTCGGCAACACAGACCACGAGAACCAGTCCGGGGGCAAGGCGGGTCGCAGCCGCTGGAAGGGCAAGCGCCCGGCAGTGCGCGGCTCGGCGATGAACCCGGTCGACCACCCGCACGGTGGCGGCGAGGGCAAGTCGAAGGGCGGCCGCCACCCGGTCACCCCGTGGGGCGTGCCCACGCTCGGCAAGCGCACGCGCCAGAAGCACAAGGAATCCAACAAGTTGATCGTTCGCGGCCGTCGCCGCGGGAAGGACAAGCGCTAGTGAGCAGATCGTCGAAGAAGGGGCCTTTCGTGGAGGAGCGGCTGATGAGCCGGATCGAAGCCATGAACGCCGCCAACGAGAAGCGGATGATCCGGACCTGGTCGCGCTCGTCCACGGTCTTCCCCGACATGGTCGGGCACACGATCGCGGTCCACGACGGGCGCAAGCACGTGCCGGTCTTCGTCAGCGAGCAGATGGTCGGGCACAAGCTCGGCGAGTTCGCCCCCACCCGGACCTTCAAGGGCCACGCCGGCGACCGGCAGGCCAAGGTGCAGAAGGGCCGCTAGTGGCGACGAAGCAGACAGAGGAGCAGGTCGTGCGCGCGGAGGCCAAGTGGGTCCGCCTGTCGGCGCGCAAGGCGCGGGTCGTGCTCACGCACGTCCGCGGCCGCAGCGTCCCGGAGGCACGGACGATCCTCGCCTTCACGCAGCGCGCGGCCGCGACCGAGATCGAGAAGGTGCTGCGCTCTGCCGTCGCGAACGCCGAGACGAACCCGCTCCTGCACTGGAACGGCGACGATCTGGTCGTCCGCGCCGCCTACGCCGACGAGGGGCCGACGCTGAAGCGCTGGCGCCCCCGTGCCCGCGGCCGCGTCAACCGGATCAACAAGCGCACCTGCCACATCACGATCGAGCTCGCACAGAACCCGAAGGCCGGCCCGAAGCGTCCCCAGCGGGCGACGGCGCCGACGACGACCGAGGCC
>JANPKC010000028.1:0-3469 GCA_031425855.1 Actinomycetes bacterium
GTCCCGCTGCCGTGGAGATCGCGAGTCCGGCAAGGGCGCCAGCGTAGACCCAGACTGCCGGCGGCGAAGGGTCATCCCGTGTCGCAACGTCGTCTAGCACCGCAGTGGAATTTTGTGACATGTCTTGAAATGTCCCCCAAAAGGGTTATGCTGGTCGAGCCGTTAGTTCCTCGAACAGGAGTAACCCAATGCGTCAGTCTGTTCTTCGCCTCGTGGCCCGCGCCGCTGTTACGGGTCAGGCCAAAGGCTGGTAAAGCCGACGAATCCTCCCTTTCTCTGCCCCAGGAGACATCCCTCGTTCGGGTGGTTCTCCACAGGGTGTGGGAACTGAGGAAAAGATTCGACCCCGCACTATCGAGCCGCGCCGCAAGGCGCGGCTCGTCTTTGGTCCGGGAAGGTCTGTGCTGCGCTAGCCGATGAGGCCGCGGCGATAGCCGACGGCGACGGCGTGGGCCCGGCTGCGGGCCTGCAGCTTCGCGAGCAGGTGGCGGACGTGCGACTTGACCGTCTCCTCCGAGAGAAAGAGGCGCTGGCCGATCTCGCGGTTGACGAGGCCGTCCGCGACGAGCTGCAGCACCTCGATCTCGCGCATCGTCGGCTCCTGCTCGAGCTCCCGCATCGGCGGGGCGAACGGGATCACCTCCGCATTGCCGTTCGAGCGCCTGGCCGCGGCCGCCTCGAAACGGCGGCTGTGGTCCAGGTACCGGCTCATGATCTCTTCGCGCTCAGCAGCGTCCACGTGCCGTACATCGGCGCCAACGCGTACGCCCTTTAGCTCGAATGAGGTAATCCGCTTCAGGGACGGAGCCGGGCGAATCCCCGCCGAATCTCCCGCAACGACGCCGGTTCGTCCTCCTCGACGACCTCGCGGCCCCCGGCGGCGTGAAGGATCCGCCCGTCGAGCAGCCAGAACGCGATGTGCGTGACGCTTGCGTCGCCGTACACGGCGAGATCTCCGTACACAGGCTCCGCCACCTCGTCGCCCGCAGCCGCCTGCTGATGGGCGTCGCGCGGCACGAGGCGGCCCAGCCGCCGCCACGCCATGTGAACGAGGCCGGAGCAGTCGATCCCACGATCGCTCATCCCACCCCAGAGGTACGGAGCGCCGACGTAGGCCCGGGCTTCCTCGACCGGGTCGCCGGGCCGCGCGAGCGGCAGCCACTCGCCCTCCGGCTCGTCCGACAAGGCCGCCGCCTCGATCCAGCCTGGATAGTCGTACGCGGTGACGACGCGGGCCCAGCCGTCCCGGCGCGCCTCGACCCGCAACGGCTCGCCGCGGAGCGCCTGTGACACCAGCTCGGCCGACTCGTCTGGCTCGGCACGCAGCGCGGCCACGTCGACGCCGCACGTCATCGTCTCACCCGCTGCGCCCCTCGACGACCTTGCGCAGACGCTCGAGGCGCGCGTCCCACTCGCCGCCGACCCTGACGATCCACGCCGCCGCCGCGTCGAGCGGGGCGGCGTTGACGCGGTAGAGCGTCTCGCGCCCCTGCTTGCGCGAATCGACGAGCCCCGCCTCTCGCAGCGCGGTCAGGTGCTTGGCGACAGCCTGCCGCGTCACCGGCAGGTCCGCCGCGAGCTGCGTCGCCGAGGCCTCGCCCTGCGACAGCGACTCGACGATGTGCCGGCGCGTGGGATCGCCCAACGCGGCGAAGATCCGTGCGTCGAAGACGTCGGTCACGCGTAGGCGTGCTCGAGCGAGTGAAGCGCGAAGACGGCGTTCCAGCCCGGCTCGCCGGTCTCCGTGACGACGACGCGCGTACCGGCGTCCGCCTCCTCGAGCTCGATCGCGACGCGGCCGTCCTCCCACGTGTAAGCGACCCGCCGTCCCGTCTCGACCTCCTCGACGACGAGGTCTCGCTCCGTCCCGTCCTCGGCGAACCACTCCTCGAGCCGAGCCGGGTCGGTCAGTGCGTCCCAGACCTCCTCGAGCGGCGCCTCCAGCACGACCTCCCGCGTCACCTCCACAGTACGCCTCCCTTGTCGCGCAACCCACAGGTTGCATATAGTGCAACCGAACAGTTGCACTTTATCGGAAGGAGAGGCATGAGCCCGCTGATCCCGATGGTCGTCGAGTCCGACGGCCGCTACGAGCGCTCCTTCGACATCTACTCGCGCCTGCTGCGCGAGCGGATCGTCTTCCTCGGACGGGAGGTCGACGACGAGATCGCGAACGTGATCGCGGCGCAGCTCCTCTTCCTCGAAGCGGAGGACCCGGACAAGGAGATCTCGCTCTACGTCAACTCGCCCGGCGGCTCGGCGTATGCGGGCATGGCGATCTACGACACGATGCAGTACGACAGGCCGGACGTGGCAACGATCTGCGTCGGCATGGGAATGTCGGCCGCCGCGATGATCCTCGCCGGTGGCGCGCCCGGCAAGCGGATGGCGCTGCCCAACGCGAAGATGATGATCCATCAGGGCTCGGCAGGCTTTCGCGGCACCCCCGCCGACATCGAGATCCACGCCCAGGAGGTGCTGGCGATGACGCGGCGGATGGCCGAGATCCTGGCGGCGCACACCGGTCAGCCGTTCGAGCAGGTGATGCAGGACATCGACCGCGACCGCTTCATGACACCGGAGGAGGCGCTCGCCTACGGGCTGATCGACAAGCTCGTCGAGCGGAGGGCGCTCGCTGCCTAGCGCAATTTCAGGACTACCTCGTCGATCTCCTCGCCTCTCGCGTTCGCGAAGCCTCTTCCCTCGCCGACGCGCTCGAAGCCGCACTTCTCGAGCACCCGGATCGAGCCGGCGTTGTCGGCCGCAGCCGCGGCGTGAAGCGGGCGTGTCGTCTCGACTTCGAGGAACGCCTCGAGCGCGCGTGTCGCGAGGCCCTTGCCCCAGTGTTCGCGGCCAAGCCAGTACGTGACCTCACGATCGCCGTTCTGTGTCCAGCTCGAGATCACGCCGATGACGACGCCGTCCACCTCGATCGTCCTGCTCGTGACGTCGTCGTTCGCGCGCAACCGCGACCAGCGCGCGTCGAAGGCGTCGCGATCGTTTGGATTCTCCGCCGTGAAGGCGGCCATTCGATTCGACTCGGGATCGATCCAGTGCTCGAAGAACGTGTCGATGTCCTCGTCGCGGACGTCGCGCAGGATCACCGCAACCTCGCCTCGATCGCGTCGACGAACCGCTCGGTCTCGGCGAGTGGCTCCGCCGGCTGCGGGGGATCGCACACATGGCGCTCGGAGAGCAGGCCCCGCTCCGCCAGCAGCGCGACGGCTCCGTGCCGCACGCGCTGGCGGTCGACATCGTCGGGTAGCGACAGGGCGACGACGTCCAGATCCTCACCGCCGAGCTCGGGATAGCGGGCGCGCATGCGACCGATGTCCGGATCGTCGTCGTTCAAGTGCAACCACGTTCGCGTCGCCGGGTGCAGGGCGGTGGCGCCGACGTAGACGACACCGTCGTGCGCGACCCACGCGTAGACCCACGGCTCCGCCTCGAGCTCGCCGCCGCGAACGCG
>JANPKC010000029.1:0-13787 GCA_031425855.1 Actinomycetes bacterium
GCGTCCAGCTCGGCCTCGCGGGCGAGCCGGCGGGGCGGCGGAGCGCCCGCGCCGACGAGCTGCTCGAGCGCGTCGGGCTCGCCGGCCGCCGTCACGCGCATCCGCGCGAGCTCTCGGGCGGCGAGCAGCAGCGGATCGCACTCTGCGCCGCGCTCGCGCGCCGCCCCGCGTTGCTGATCGCGGACGAGCCGACCGGAGAGCTCGACGCGGCGACGGCCCGGGAGGTGCTGGCGCTGATCGCCGAGCTGGTGCGTGAGTCGGGCAGCACGGCCCTCGTCGTCAGCCACGACCCGGCCTCGGCCGAGCGGGCCGACCGGGTGATCCACGTCCGCGACGGCCGGATCTCCGACGAGAGGGTGGGCGGCGCCTCCGGCGACGGCGCGATCGTCGTCGGCCGCGGCGGCTGGCTGCGCCTCCCGGAGGACGTGCTCCGCGCGGCCGGAATCGATCGGCACGCCACGGCCGAGCTTCGCGACCGCGCGGTCGTCCTCGAAGCGGCGGGACTTAGTGTTGAAACAACACAAACTCCTCCTGCTCGCTCCCCTCGCGCTGCGGAAAGCCGTTCGGAGGGACTTAGTGTTGTTTCAACACAAGCTCTCCAGGCTCGTGGGCTGACGAAGCGGTTCGGCGCCGCGACTCCGATCGACCGGCTCGACGTCGCCTTCGCCCCCGGCCGGCTGACTGCGGTCACCGGGCCTTCGGGCTCGGGGAAGACGACGCTGCTGCTGCTGCTCGCCGGGCTCGAGTTGCCGGACGAGGGCGACGTGCTTCTGGACGGCGTCTCCCTGACCGGGCTCGACCGCGCCGGCCGGGCCGAGCTGCGCCGCACGACGCTCGCGTTCGTCGGCCAGACCGCCGGGCTCGCACCGTTCCTGGGAGCGCGCGAGAACGTCGAGCTGGCGCTCGAGCTGCGCGGCCTCCCCGCCGACCTTGCCGGCCCCGCGCTCGCGTCCGTCGGCCTCTCCGAGCACGCCGACAGGCCGGTCTCGGAGCTCTCGGCCGGCCAGCGCGAGCGAGCGGCCCTCGCCCGCGCGATCGCCGTCCGGCCGCGCGTGATCGTGGCCGACGAGCCGACCGCGCGCCTCGACGGCGCGAATGCGCTCGCGCTCGGTGCTCTCCTCGCCGAGGTCGCCCGCACGACCGGCGCGACCGTCGTCTGCGCCACCCACGACCCGCTCCTGATCGAGCAGGCGGACGCGGAGCTGTCGCTAGGATCGCGTTGATGGCCACCGTCAGCGACGTGATCCAGGTCAGCGGCGTCCGCTGCGAGCGCTGCGTCGGCCGGCTCGCCGGCACGCTTCGTCAGGTGGACGGGATCGAGTCCGCGAACGCCAACCTGATGGGCCAGGTCTCGCTCAGCTGGGACGATGCGCAGACGAGCCGCGACGCGATCGTGGAGACGCTGAAGCGCGGCGGCTTCCCCGAGCTCCAGCACATCTGACCGCGGGTCCAGGCTCGACGGAGCCGCGCGGGAAGCAGGGAATAGCCGGGCGGCCGGGGGCGTTCTTCACCCCGTCAGACCGATTGTTAGGGTGGCCGGGTGAGTGAGTCCGGCGCAGCCGAGCCAGAAGAGGACGCCGGGCGCAGGATCGCCGTCGAGGCCCGGGAGCGCGTCCGCTTCGAGGAGGAGGCGCTCGAGCTCGCCGACCAGGTCTACCGCGTCGCGCGCCGAATGGTCGGTACGCGAGAGGAGGCCGAAGAGTTGGTTCAGGACACCTATGCCCGTGCATTCCGCAGCTGGCGCTCGTTCACGCCGGGGACGAACATGCGCGCCTGGCTGCTGCGGATCCTGACCAACCTGAACACCGACCGCGGCCGCAAGATCCAGCGGACGCCCGACTCCCAGCCGCTCGAGGAGAGCGACTACTACCTCGCGAACCGCCTCGCCGCCGTCGAGGGCGAGCAGGCGCTCGAGCAGGAGCACGTCGTCGAGCGGCTCTCGCAGGGCGGGGTCGTGAACGCGCTGGCGGAGCTGCCGCACGACTTCCGCGACGTCGTCGTCCTCGTCGACCTCGGCGAGTTCAGCTACGCCGACGCTGCCCAGATCCTCGACATCCCGATCGGGACCGTGATGTCGCGCCTCCACCGCGGTCGCCGTATCCTGAAGAAGACGCTGGCGGAGGAGAGCCTGAGATGAGCCACGACGCCGACTGCGAGAAGTGCGAGGAGCTGCTCCAGGGCTACCTCGACCGCGACCTGAAACCCGACGAGGTCGTGGTCGCGGAAGGGCACCTCGACGGCTGCGACTACTGCCGCCGGCGCTATCGCTTCGAGGCACACCTCCGGCGCTACATCCGCACGACCGCGATCGAGCGCATGCCCGCGGGGTTGATGGCGAAACTGACCGAGCTTCGCGGCCCGACCGCCGACGGCTTCTAGGGGGAATCGGCCCGGAATTCCGGCCGAAGACGCGTCGGCCGGGCGGCCAATCCGATCGCGACGATCCCGGCGGCCTCACCCGCCGTACCGATGAAGAGGATCGGCGGATCGATCTCGATGCCGCCGAACGGGCGCGCCACGGCTACCGCTGCCAGGAGCACGCCCGCCTGAACACCCCAGACACTTCCGAGGACGAGGGTCGGCCAGCGTCGCGCCACACCGACTGCGAGCGCCGACGCAGCAAAGGCGCTCACTTGGGCGACCCGATAAACCGTTATCTCCTCGCTGTGCGGCGGGGCCTCGCTCGCCGCCCACGCAAACAGTGCCATGACAAGGGCCGCAGCGGCCCAAGACAGGTAGGCGGCGAGCGCCAGTCGTCTGCTCCAAGCTCGCGCCACTTAGCCGGGCCCGCGGTGCGGGCCGACGATCACGACGAGGCGGTTCGGGTTCGTGCCGCCCGGAAGCGGGCGCGTGACGAAGCCGAGCTGGCGGGCCAGCCGGATCGCGACGAGGCGGCCGCCGGGCGAGTAGTAGACGGTGCTCTGCGGATAGTCGAAGCGGTCGGCGCGGCCCACCTTCTTGACCGTGTAGGCGAGCGACTGGATCCGGCTCCCCACCTGGCGCGTCCAGTTGATGTCGCCGGCGCCGTTCAGCACCTCGACCTGGATCTTCCACGGCTTCGGCAGCGAGGCGGCCTGGGCGACGACCGGATCGACCGCCGGCGCCGGCTTCCCCGCGATCGCGGGCACGAGCACGAAGGCGACGAGCGCCATCAGCGCCGACGAGAGCGCGGCGACGCCGACGAGCCGTGCGACCGGGTTGACGTCGAGCGGCTGCGGCGGGACGGGCAGCCCGGCGAGCTTGCGGGCCTCGCGCTGGCCGACCTCGAGCGCCGAGGCGAGCAGCAGCGTTGCCTCGATCGCGTGATCGGTGGACGGGAAGCGGTAGACGCGCCCTTCCTCGAGCCACTCGACCTGGTCGGGCGTCAGGCCGGCGCGCTTGGCGACCTCCTCGACGGTCAGGCGCCGGTGCAGGCGCGCGGCGGCGAGCGCGTTGCGCGTCGAGACGAGCTCGAGGCTCTGGCCGGCTGCGTTCTGGGGGACGGGACGGACGAGCTCCATTGACTTCTACATCGGTTCGTCGGCCGCGCTCCTGAACCTCTCCGGCAGATCGTCGGGATAGTCGACGTCGCCCGGCTCGCCGAGGTCGTCGCAGGGGACGAGCCGCGGCTCGAACGCGCGCAGGCCCTCGTCCGGGATCTCCCCCCAGGCCGAGCGGGCGACGACGAGGGGATGGCCGCGGTCGCCGCCGTAGCTCGCGGCGACGATCGGCGCGCCGCTCCGGCGCCACTCGGCCACGACGCGGTCGATCGCCGCGGGCGCGAGCGAGGGGCCGTCGGCGAGGACGACGACTGCGGCCTCGACCTCGGCGCCGAGCGCGGCGAGCCCGCAGCGGAGCGACGCGCCGGGCCCGCGTTCCCAGTCGGGGCAGTCGATCGCGCCCTCGAGTGGGTAGGCGCCCGCGACGACGACGACCTCGTCGAGTCCCTGGACGTGCTCGAGCACGGCCGGGAGCAGCAGGCGTTGCTTCGGCGCGCCGAACCGCGTCGCTGCACCCGCAGCGAGGACGACGGCGCCGACCATCAGCTCTTCTGGACGGTGACCTTCTCGATCACGACCGGCTGGGACGGCGGCCCGTCGCCGGTGCCGAGCGCCTCGATCGCGCTGACCGTCTCCATCCCCTCGGAGACCGTGCCGACGACCGCGTAGTCGGGCGGCAGCCCCGCGTCGGGGGCGGTGACAACGAAGAACTGGCTGCCGGAGGTCCCGGGCGGCTCGTTGCCGGCCTTCGCCATCGCGACGACGCCCTCCGTGTAGGCCGTCCCGGCGGGTGGCACGTCGACGGTCTTGTAGCCGGGGCCGCCGGTGCCTGTCCCGGTCGGGTCGCCGCCCTGGATCACGAAGCCGGGGACGACGCGGTGGAAGGTGGTGCCGTCGAAGAAGCCCGCCTCCGCGAGCGAGACGAGCGATGCGGCCGTCTTGGGCGCCAGCTCCAGGTCGAGCGCGACCGTGAAGGAGCCGCAGCTCGTCTCGAAGATGAGTGCGTACGTGCCGGCCCCGAGCGCCGCGCCCGGCGCCGTCTGGCCGCCGTCGGGCTTCGCGTCAGGCGCCTCGACGGTCTCGCACGCTCCGTCCGACGTCGACGACTCCTCGGTCGTCGCGGCCGCAGTGTCCCCGGACGCAGTGTCCCCGGACGACTCGGGCTCGTCGCTGCCGCCGCAGGCGGCGAGCGCCAGCACGAGTGCGAGCAGCAGGACGCGGGCTACGAGCATCCGACCAGCCTCCGCCACTGCGCCGTCACGTTTGCGACATAGGCGACCGTCTCGTCGTTCGGCCGCGCGCCCTTCCGCTCGACCGCAGTCGGCCCGGCGTTGTAGGCCGCGAACGCGAGGTCGGTCGACTCGAAGCGATCGAGGAGCTGGCGCAGGTAGCGGGCGCCGGCGAGCACGTTCTCGCCGACGTGGTAGGCGTCGAGCTCGAGCTCGGCGGCCGTCGAGGGCAGCACCTGCAGCAGGCCGTGCGCGCCGGCCGGCGAGCTGGCGTCGGCATCGAGGTTCGACTCCACCTTCGCGACCGCGACGAGCATCGCCACCGGGAGGTCGGCGTCGCGGGCCGCGGCGCGGAACTCGTCGCGCAGGTCCCCGGGGACAGGGCACGGATTCGGAGGCCTGTCGATCGGAAGCGCGGTCGGCACGGGCAGCGCGGTTGCGGGCGCCTTGCCGGCGCGGGCTCCGTCGGGCAGGCCGACGGCGGAAGCCGACGCGATCGCCACGAGGAGCAGGCACAGGAGTCTCAGCCGCATGCGACCGCGGATCGTAGCGTTGGATCTACAGGCTTGCGACGGCTCTCGCGACGAGCGTGCGGGCGATCTCGACCTTGAACGCGGTGCCCTCCAGCGGCGTCGCGCGGTCGAGCTCGTCCGGCGCCGACAGGAGCCACGGGACCGGTGCCGCGCCGCTGAGAGCGATGCGCGTCTCGCCGCCGACGCGCGCCGCGGCGACGCCGACGAGCGCGAACGCCCACCGTTGCCGGTCCATCGCCTTCAGGTACGTGCTCGCCTCGACCTCGGGCAGCTCGAGCTCGAGGATCAGCTCGTCGGAGGCAAGCGTCGTCGTCGAGCGGTCGTTCTCGGTCGGCAGCCGGTAGAGCTCGGCCACGTCGAGCTCGCGCCGGTCGGTTCGGATCCGGGCGCCGAGCGCGAGCAGCGCCGTCGCGGGGTCGGAGGGGTGCGCCGAGGCGCAGAAGTCGTTGGCGAAGAACGCGTGCTCGCGGTGCTGGCCCTCGCGCGCATGGCAGGTGTCGCCGCCGTGCAGCCTGCACGGGAACTGCAGCCGCCAGTACCAGCAGCGCGTCGCCTGGAGCAGGTTGCCGCCGATCGTGCCCATGTTCCGGAGCTGAGGCGAGGCGGCCAGCCGGCACGCCTCGCGGAGCGCAGCCGGGATCCCGGCGGACGCTTCGAGCTCGGCGAGCGTCGTGCCCGCTCCGATCGTCTGCCCGGAGATCCCGTGCGGCACGGCCCCGCTGACGTCGACGAGCGTCTCCGCCTCGACGATCCCGTCGCGCAGCAGCGGCACGAGCTCGGTGCCGCCCGCGAGCGCCCGCCCGCTCGCGAGCGCGGCGACCGCCTCCGCCGTCGAGCTAGGCCGCTCCAGCCGCAACGGGCTCCTTCCTCCCCCGGGCCTGAGCCTCGTGGAGGGCGCGCAGGATCTCCTCGCGCGTGATCGGCAGCGAGGTCACGTCGGCGCCCGTCGCGTCGCGGATTGCGTTCGCGATCGCGGCGGCGGTCGGCACGATCGGCGGCTCGCCGAGCCCCTTCGAGCCGAGGTTCGTCAGGTGCTCGTCGGGCACGTCGACGAGGTCGCAGACGATCTCCGGCACGTCCGCGATCGTCGGCAGCTTGTACGCGTCGAGCGTCTTCGTCAGCACGGTGCCCGTGCGCGGGTCGTCCAGCCGGTGCTCCGAGAACGTGTGCCCGAGCGCCTGGATGATCCCGCCCTCGATCTGGCTGCGCGCCCCGAGCGGGTTGATGACGCGGCCGACGTCGTGGATCGCGACGATCTTCTCGACCCGCACTTCCCCGGTGCCGACGTCGACGGCGACCTCGGCGAGCTGGATCCCGAACGTGAGCACGCGCATGCCCGTCGGGTTCGGGCCGCGTGCGCCCTTGCCGAGGATCTGGCCGTCGTCGAGCAGCCCGGTGATCTCGTCGAGCGGCCAGCTGCCGCCGTCGGAGGAGACGATCCGCCCGCCCTTCAGCGACAGCAGCCGCTCCTCCCGGTCGTAGCGCTGCGCGGCCAGCTCGATCACCTGCCGCGCCGCATCGGCCGCCGCCGAGCGCACGGCCGGGCCCATCGAGGGCAGCGTCGAGGAGCCGCCGGAGATCGACGCGAACGGGCCGCGGGCCGAGTCGCCGATCTGCACCTCGACGTGGTCGAGCGGCAACCCGAGCTCCTCGGCCGCGATCATCGCCATCGCCGTCCGCGTGCCGGTGCCGATGTCCTGCATCGCCGTGACGACGTTCGCGCGGCCGTCCGAGCCGAGCCGGACCCACGCGTAGCTCGGCGGGCCGCCGCCGCCGTACCAGATCTGGCTCGCCATCCCGATCCCGCGCTTCCAGACCTCGTCCGAGCGCGCGCGCACCTCGTCGCGCCGCGCCCAGTGCGGCTCGGCGCGCCGGTAGCACTCCATCAGGCTCTTCGACGAGAACGGGCGCCCGTCCATCGCGTCGGCGTGGGCGTAGTTGAGCTTGCGCAGCTCGAGCGGGTCGACGCCGAGCTGGGCCGCCAGCTTGTCGAGCACGCACTCGAGCGACCAGGTCCCCTCGACGAAGCCGGGCGCGCGGAAGGCGGCCATCGGCGGGAGGTTCAGCTTCGCGCCGTGCTCGACCGTCTTCACGTTCTCGCAGGCGTAGAGCAGCTGCATCGGGCCGGAGGTGGGCGGGAGCCAGCCTTCCCAGCCCAGGGCGCACACGTACTCGCCGCCGAGAGCGGTGAGTGTCCCGTCGGCCCGCGCCGCTGCCGTGACGCGCTGGCGGGTCGCGTTGCGATTGCCTCCGACGACGTTCTCCTCGCGCCGCGAGAGCGCGCAGCGCACCGGTCGTCCCGTCCGCTTGGCGAGCTCGGCCGCGAGCAGGAGGTAGTTGCCGACGCCGTTCTTCGCGCCGAAGCCGCCGCCCATGAACTCGCAGACGACGCGCACCTTGTCCTGCGGCAGGCCGAGGCCTTCGGCGAGATCGCGCCGGAGCCCCCAGATGTACTGCGTCGAGACGTGGACGTCGAGGCTGTCGCCGCGCCACTCGCAGACGCACTGGTGCGTCTCGAGCGGGTTGTGGTTGAGCGTCTGCGTCGTGTACCCGGCTTCGACGACCGCGTCCGCCTGCGCGAGCCCCTGCTCGTAGTCGCCGCGCTCGTAGCGGCGCGACTCCTGGATCAGCGAGCCGCGCTCGACCGCCTCGTCGGCGTCGAGCAGCGGCTCGAGCTCCTCCCACTCGACCTCGATCAGCTCGACCGCGTGGCGGGCTTGCGCGAGCGTCTCCGCGGCGACCCCGGCGACCGCGGCACCCTCGAAGTGAACCTCCGCGTCGACCCCCGTGACCTCGCCGGGGCCGATCGCGGCGAACACCCCAGGCGCGGCCAGGGCGGGGGCCAGTTCGATCCGCGTCACGCGCGCCCGCGCATGGGGGCTGCGCAGGAGCGCGGTCTCGAGCATCCCCGAGAGCTTGATGTCGCCGGTGTAGCGCGCCTCGCCGCGGGCCTTCTCGTACCCGTCGAGCCGCGGCGCGTCGCGACCGACGACATCGCCGGGGCCGGCCGGCCACTGGACGAGCGCGTCCTCCTCGACGAGCGTCCAGACCTCCTCGTAGCGGCCCTCGACCTCCTTCTCGGACTTGATCAGCCTCGCCACGTCGAGATCGCCTCCTCGATCCGCGGGTAGGTGCCGCAGCGGCAGAGGTTGCCGGCCATCCGGTGCCGGATCTCGTCGCTCGACGGGGTCGCGTTCTCAGCGACGAGCGCGGCCGCCGAGACGATCTGGCCGGGCGTGCAGAAGCCGCACTGGAGCGCGTCGGTGCGGACGAACGCGTCGACGAGCGGGTGGTCCTTGAGGCCTTCGATCGTCGTCACCTCGCGCTCGCCGACGGTGTGCACGAGCGTGATGCAGCTGAGGACGGGGACGCCGTCGAGCTGCACGGTGCAGGCGCCGCAATGGCCCTCGCCGCAGGCGATCTTCGTCCCCGTCAGGCCGAGGTCGTCGCGCAGCGTCTCGGCGAGCGTCCGCCCGACCGGCGTCTCGAAGGCGTGGTCGTGGCCGTTGACCTTGAGGCTAGACAGGCGACGTCACCGCCGTGATGTTCGCGAGGTGGACGAGCCGGAACGCCACCCGTGCGGTGCGGGTGCGCTCGGCCTCGTCCTCGGCCTCGGGAAACGCGCGCCAGAGGTCGCGCGCGGCGCCGAGGAGCTGGCGGATCTGCTCCGTCTCCTCCCGGTGGCCGTTGGCGCGCTCGTCGCAGGCGTTCAGCGCCAGGCCGAGGACGCCGATCGTGTCCGCCTGCCGCATCCAGAGGAGGGGCGTCGCCATCGAGAGGTACTGGTGGATGCGCGCGAACGTGAGCGGGTGCGAGATGTCTTGCGGGCCGCGCGGCGGCGTCAGCGGCAGCGCCTCCTCGCCGGCGGCGATCCGTTGGGCGCTGCCGCCGAGCATCGCGCGCAGCTGCCCCTCGTCGAGGCCGGCCATCCGGGCGGTGCGAAGCGAGGCGAGCAGCGACGCCGGCTGCGTCCCGTAGGGGTAGTCGGAGGCGTACAGCACCTGCTCGGGCGAGACGAGCCGGTAAAGGTCGAGCAGGTCGAGCGGGCTCCAGACCGAGGTGTCGAAGAAGACGCCGGGCCGGCCGGAGAAGTGGCGTGCGAGCGCCGCGAGGTCGGCGATGCCGGCGTGGGCGATGATCAGCTGCGGCTCGTAGGCGTCCATCAGCCGCGCGAGCGCGTCGGCGATCGGCGGCAGCCCGCGGCCGCCGTGGATCAGGATCGGCACTTTCCGGTCGGCGGCGAGCTCGAAGACGGGCGCGAGCCGGTCGTCGTCGAGGAGGAACTTCTGCGCGCGCGGATGGAGCTTGATCCCGCCGGCGCCGCGGTCGAGGCAGCGCACCGCCTCCTCGATCGGGCTCTCGGTCAGGTCGAGCCGGACGAACGGGACGAGCTCGCCGCCGCTCCGCTCCGCGAACGCGAGCGTGCGGTCGTTCGGCGCGCGGAAGCCGGGATGCCGGTCGGGCTCGTCGAGGCAAAACATGAACGAGCCGGTGATCCGGTGCGCACGCTGGATCCGCAGCAGCTCGTCGAGGTCGCCCTCCATCCCGTCGATGTCGAGCCCGAGGTGGACGTGCGCGTCGAAGACCTCGGCATCGGCGGGCAGCTCGCGCCGCACGAGCTCCTCGAAGCTCTCGACGAGCGCGTGCGCGCGCAGCAGGACGTCCTCCACGCGCCTGAGTCTACGGACGGCGCCGCGCCGGGCGCTTGTGTTCCAGTAACACAAAGTCCCACGCCCGGTCCGTCGCAGACTCGTGACAAAGAAATCGCGCTGAGCGGCTCTTTTGGGGACAGTCCCCGGAAGTGGGGCTGGAGCGGACGTCGGCCGTTCGGGGCGGTCGCTCAGGCGGGCTGGAGCCCGGCGACCTTCGAGCGCAGGTAGGCGAGGTAGGGCTGCGGGTCGATCTCCGTCGTCCCGATCGCCCGCTCGAGCGTCTCCACCGGCGTGAACTTGCGGCCGTGCCGGTAGATCCGCCGGCGGAGAGACTCGTAGAGCGGGCCGAACTCACCCGCCTCGAGCTGCGCGTCGAGATCGGGCATCTCTTCCTCCACGGCCCGCCAGATCTGCACCGAGAGCACGTTCCCGAGCGCGTAGGTGGGGAAGTAGCCGTAGGCCGCGCGGGTCCAGTGCACGTCCTGGAGCACGCCGCGGGCGTCGTCCGGCACGTCGACGCCGAGCAACTCCTTCATCCTCGCGTTCCACGCCTCGGGCAGGTCGGCGAGCGCGAGCGACCCGGACACCAGCTCCTGCTCGAGCTCGAAGCGGAGGATGATGTGAAGCGAGTACGTGACCTCGTCCGCGTCGACGCGGATCAGCCCGGGGGCGACGCGGTTGATGCCGCGATACCACGTCTCCAGGTCGACGGCCGCGAGCTGCGGGAAGAGCCGCTGCAGCTCCGGGAGGCGGCCGCGCCAGAACGGCAGCGAGCGCCCGACGAGGTTCTCCCAGGTCCGGCTCTGCGACTCGCCGAGCCCGAGGGAAGCGTTCCCGTACAGCGGCGAGCGCGCCAGCGCGGGCTCGGTGCCCTGGTAGGTGAGGCCGTGGCCCGCCTCGTGCATCCCCGCCCAAACCGCGCGTAGGTTGACCGGCTTGTAGCGCGTCGTCATCCGGATGTCCGTGCGCGAGAACGAGGTCGCGAACGGGTGCACGGTCGGGTCGAGCCGGTAGGCGCCGTCCTCGAAGCCGAAGTCGCGCAGCACCCCGGCGAGGAACTCCTGCTGCGTCGCGACCGGGAAGTCGCCCTCGAGGAAGGAGTCGTCCGCAGGCTCGCCGGCGTCGCGGACGATCGCGGCCAGCTCGGGGCGGAGCACGTCGAACACCGCCTTGACGTCGGCCGTGCTCATCCCGGGCTCGTACTCGTCGAGGAAGGGGTCGTAGGGCGAGTCGCCCGGCTCCATGTGCTCGGCCCAGCGCAGCGCGACGTCGTGCACGCGTTGGAGCGCCGGCCGGAAGACCGTGTAGTCGTTCGCCTCGCGCGCCTCGAGCCACGCGACGTGCGCCTTGCCGCCTTCGCGCGCCCAGGCTGCGGCCAGCTCGGCGGGGACGCGGCGCGCCTTCTCCCAGTCGCGGCGGGTGACTCGGACGAGGCTCGCGTCGTCGGAGTCGAAGCCGAGCTCGTCCTCGAGCGGCGCCAGCTCGTCCAGCAGCCGGCCGATCTCGTCGGAGACGAAGCGCTCGTGCGCGATCCCGGAGAGGGTCGCCGCCAGCTCCGAGCGCGCCGCCGCGCCCTGCGGCGGCATCATCGTCCGCTGGTCCCAGCCGGCGATCGCGACGGCCTTCTCGAGGTCGTAGACCTCCGCGAGCCGCTGCTTCAGGTCGGTGAGGGCGTCGGCCACCGATCAGCAACCTACAGATTAGGATCCGCCCGGATGACGGACGTCCTGATCATCGCCGACACGATTCGCTCGCCGGAGTTGCGGCACGAGGTGCCGCTCGCGGTGCCGGACGCATTCCTCTACGCCGAGGTCGGCGGCAAGCGCTCGGTCGTCGTCAGCTCGCTCGAGTCCGGCCGGATCGACGAGCTGGGCACCGGCCTCGAGGTGCTCACGCTCGAGGAGGTCGGTATCGACGCGTTGCTGAAGCGCGGGCTCGACAGCTACGCGCTCGACCGCGAGGTCTACCTCGGCGCCTGCCGCCGGCTCGGCCTCGAGAGCGCGACCACGCCGGCGGGATTTCCTCTCGGACACGCCGACCACCTGCGCGCGAACGGGATCGAGCTCACGGCCGACCAGCGCTTCTTCGACGAGCGCCGCCGCGTCAAGACGGGTCACGAGCTGGCCGGGATCCGCCGCGCCTGCCGCGCCGTCGAGGCCGGTGTGGCGGTCGGCGTCGAGATGCTGCGCAGCGCCTCCCGCTCGAACGGGGTGCTGACGCTGAACGGCGAGCCGCTCACCTGCGAGCGGATCCAGCTCGAGGTCGAGCGCGCGTTCGGCGAGCACGGCGCCGCCGCCGACGAGTTCATCGTCTCGCACGGCGCCCAGACCGCCGTCGGCCACGAGGGCGGCTTCGGCCCGATCGCCTCCGACGACGTCGTCCTCTTCGACCTCTTCCCGCGCGACCGCGAGTCGGCCTGCTTCTCGGACTTCACGCGCACGTTCTCGCTCGGCACGCCGTCGGACGAGATCGCCGAGTACCACCGGCTGGCCAAGGAGGCGCTCGACCTTGCCGTCGCCGCCGTGAAGCCGGGCGTGAAGGGCAGCGACATCCACCGCCAGGTCTGCGACTTCTTCCACGAGCACGGCCACAAGACGCAGCTGCACAAGGAGGACGGCGAGTCGCTCGTCGACGGCTACTTCCACGCGACCGGCCACGGCGTCGGACTCGAGGTGCACGAGCGGCCGGGCGTCGGCCGCGTCGAGAGCGAGCCGCTCGTCGAGGGCGACGTGATCGCGCTCGAGCCGGGCCTCTACCGGCACGGCTACGGGGGCGTCCGGCTCGAGGACCTGATCCTCGTCACCGCCGACGGCGCCGAGGTGCTGACCGACTATCCGTACGAGCTCGAGCTGTGAGCGACCAGACGATCGAGACGATCTTCGTCGAGGACAGGCGCTATCCGCCGCCGCCCGATTTCGCGGCGCTCGCGGTCGCCCGGCCCGACATCTACGAGCGGGGCTTCGAGGAGTTCTGGGAGAGCGAGGGCCGCGAGCGCGTCAGCTGGTTCGAGCCGTTCACGGGCCTCTACGAGTGGGAGCTCCCCTACGCGAAGTGGTATCTCGGCGGGAAGCTGAACGTCGCCTACAACTGCGTCGACCGCCACGTCGAGGCGGGGCTCGGCGACCGGGTCGCCTTCCACTGGGAGGGCGAGCCCGAGGGCGACCGGGGATCGCTCACCTACGCGGAGCTCCAGGGCCAGGTCGTCCGGATGGCGAACGTGCTCAAAGAGCTCGGCGTCGGCAAGGGGACGAAGGTGGCGATCTACATGGGCATGGTCACGGAGCTGCCGATCGCGATGCTGGCCTGCACGCGGCTCGGCGCGCCGCACACGGTCGTCTTCGGCGGCTTCTCGGCCGACTCGCTCTCGGACCGCGCGAACGACATGGGCTGCGAGGTGCTGATCACCCAGGACGAGGCATGGCGGCGCGGCTCGACCGTCCCTCTGAAGCTGACGGCCGATGCGGCGATGGCCGACGCGCCCGGAATCCGCGCCTGCCTGGTCGTCCGGCGCACCGGCAACGACGTCCCGATGCGCGCGGGCCGCGACCACTGGTTGCACGACTTCGACGTCTCCGACGACCCCGCCACGTGCCCGCCCGAGCCGATGGACAGCGAGGACCTCCTCTTCCTGATGTACACGTCCGGCACGACGGCGAAGCCGAAGGGGATCGCGCACACGACCGGCGGCTACCTCGTCGGCGTCGCCTCGACCCACGCGCTGATCTTCGACCTGAAGCCGGAGGACGACGTCTACTGGTGCGCCGCCGACATCGGTTGGATCACCGGCCACAGCTACATCGTCTACGGCCCGCTCTGCAACGGCGCCACCTCCGTCCTCTACGAGGGGACGCCGGACTTCCCGGACAAGGACCGTTGGTGGGACATCGTCGAGCG
>JANPKC010000030.1:0-16916 GCA_031425855.1 Actinomycetes bacterium
GACCCGTCAGGCCCGCGAGTTCGTCGAGGAGTTCACGCTCGCCGACGGCCGGCGGATCTTCCTGATCGCCGACGGCCGGCTCGTCAACCTCGCCGCCGCCGAGGGCCATCCGGCCCAGGTGATGGACATGTCCTTTGCGAACCAGGCCCTCTCGGCCGAGTACGTCGTCCAGAACGCCGCCTCGCTAGAGAAGAAGGTCTACGTGGTGCCGGAGGAGATCGACAACGAGATCGCGCGGCTCAAGCTCGCGACGATGGGCGTCGAGATCGACCAGCTCACCGAGGAGCAGGCGAAGTACCTGGCCTCGTGGGACGAAGGGACCTAAGCCCCGAGCAGATCGTTCGTCTGGAAGCCGGTGCGGTCGTCCTGCTCGACCAGCGCCGGCTTCCGGACGAGGAAGTCGAGCTCCGGTGCGAGTCGGCGGCGGACGTCGCCGAGGCGATCCGGACGCTCGCCGTCCGCGGAGCGCCGGCGATCGGCGTCGCCGCCGCATACGCCTACGCGCTCGCCGCCGCCCGCGGCGAGGACCTGGCCGAGGCCCATCGCGTCCTCGCCGGGTCGAGGCCGACCGCGGTGAACCTCGTCTGGGCACTCGAGCAGATGCGGCCCGACCCCACGCCCGAGCGGGCGCGGGCGCTGCACGACGCCGAGGTCGAGCGGTGCCGCCGGATGGGTGCCCACGCAGCGGCCCTGTTCGGTCCCGGCACGAAGGCCCTGACCCACTGCAATGCGGGCGGGCTCGCGACGGGTGGCTACGGCTCCGCGATCGGAGCGCTGCGAGCCGCGTGGGAGGACGGGCTGCTCGCCCACGTCTGGGTCGACGAGACGCGGCCGCTGCTCCAGGGCTCGCGGCTGACGGCGTGGGAGCTCGAGGCGCTCGGCGTCCCGCACGCGGTGATCGCCGACTCGGCCGCGGCGCACCTGATGAGCCGCGGCGAGGTCGACTGCGTCGTCACCGGCGCCGACCGGATCGCCTCGAACGGCGACGCCGCCAACAAGATCGGAACGTATGGTCTCGCCGTGGCCGCAGCCCATCACCGGATCCCGCTCTACGTCGTCGCGCCGACGTCGACGATCGACCACGCGACCCCGACGGGTGCGGAGATCCCGATCGAGGAGCGGGACGGGGGCGAGATCACGACCCGCTTCTCCGCCCACAACCCGGCCTTCGACGTCACGCCTGCCGAGCTGATCGCCGCGATCGTGACCGAGGAGGGCGTGCATCGTGCGCCCTACGGGGAATCACTGCCGCGATGAACGTGCTCGACGAGATCGTCGGCGAAGTCACGGCCGATCCCGACTCGATCGGCCTGATCCTGCACGGCTCCCGCGCCGCCGGCGTTCACGGGCCGGACTCGGACTACGACCTCGTCCGTGTCGTCACCGACGAGGTCTACGCGGCGCGCAGCGAGCGGGGAGAGCTGCGTGAGAAGCGGCCGGGCCCGCCCGGCGCGGACATCGTGCTCGCCTCGCCCGAGCGGCTGCGGCTCCGCGCGGAGTCGACGGACGGGTACACCGGCATGTTCGTGACCGCGAGCGTCGTCGCCGACACGGGCGGCGAGGTGGCCGCGCTCCTCGACGCGATCGTCGCGAATGCTCACACGGCTGCGGCCGAGAGCCTGGACGAGCTGTACGACGACTACCTCAACTGCTTCTTCCGCTCGCTGAAGGCCTGGCGGCGCGGTGACGAGCTCGGCGGACGGAGGCAGGCGGCCCATTCGTGCCTCTCCCTCGTCCGGCTGCTCTTCGCGGCCGAGCGGCGCTGGCCGCCCTACCACGACCAGCTCCGGGAGCCGCTCGCCGAGATCGAGCGCCTCCAGGGCTGGGAGCCCGGCTTTCTCGCGGAGGCGCTGATCCGCGTGCTCGCGACAGGCGACCCGACCTTCCAGCAGGAGCTCGAGCTCCGGGTCGAGGCACTGTTCGAGTCGCGCGGGATCGCGCACCAGTGGGGGCCGGAGGACGGGCTCGACGTCGTCAAGGGGCACGACTTCTCGTGAAGGCGATCATCCTGGCCGGCGGCTACGCGACGCGGCTGCGGCCCCTCACCGACGACCTCTCGAAGTGCCTGCTCCCGGTCGGGGGCAAGCCGATGGTCGACTGGATCCTCGAGCGGGTGCGCGAGGTCGAGGAGATCGACGAGGTGCACGTCGTCACGAACAGCCGCTTCGCGCGGGACTTCGAGCACTGGGCGATGTTCAAGGACGGTGTCACCGTGCACGACGACGGGACGAAGTCGAACGACGACCGGCTGGGCGCGATCGGCGACGTCGCCTTCACGCTCGACCGGGCGGGGATCGTCGACGACGACGTGATCGTGATCGCCGGCGACAACCTCTTCGACTACGACCTGCAGGACTACGTCGACTTCTGGCGCGGCAAGGGCGTCGCGAGCGCGGTCGCCGTGCGCGACGTCGGCGATCTCCGGCTCGCGAGCCAGTACGGCGTGGTGGCGCTCGACGGCGACGATCGCGTGGTCGCGTTCGAGGAGAAGCCCGCCGAGCCGGCATCGACGCTGTGCGCGACGGCGACCTACATCTACCACCGCGAGCATCTCCCGCTCGTGGCGCGCTACCTCGCCGAGGGGAACCCGCCCGATCAGTCGGGCAGCTTCTTCGAGTGGCTCCGCGCGCGCGAGCCTGTCTACGGCTACTGGTTCACCGGCGTCTGGCTCGACATCGGCGACAGGGAGCAGCTGCTGGCGGCGGACAACCTGCTCCGCCGCGCCCAGGGCCTGCCCGAGCGCGAGCAATACGAGCTCGAGATTTAGAGAATCGGCTCGAAGCCGTGACACACCTGTGACGGGTGTGTCCGTAGGGTCGAGGCAGTGCTGCTCGACATCCTGTTGCCCAACCGATGCGCTGCCTGCGGGGTTCCGGGGCCTGCGTTCTGTCCGGGGTGCCGCGACTCGCTGATCCGGCTCGCCCCGCCGCTCTGCGACCGCTGCGGCTCTCCCGGCGCGTGGCCGGTGAAGCGGTGCGCCGAGTGCAGCGGCCGGAGGATCGCGTTCGTGAGCGCGCGTGCGGCGATCGTGTATGACGGATCGGCGCGGGCGTTCGTGCAGGCGTGGAAGGAGCGTGGGCAGCGGCGGCTCGCCTGCGAGGCGGCGGCGATCGTCGCCGAGACGCTCGCGAGACCCACCGCGCCGGTGCTCGCGTTCGTCCCGGCCGACCGTGACCGGTCGCTGAGTCGCGGGCACCGCCCTGCCGAGGCGCTCGCACGCGAGCTCGGCCGCGTCTGGGAGCTCCCGGTGGCGCCGCTCGTCTGCCGCGCGCGGGCGGTCGACCGGCAGCGGGGCCTCGGGCTGCAAGAGCGACGGCGAAATGTCCGCGGAGCGTTCGCAACGGCGCGGGCTTCGCCGCCTCGGGTCTGCCTCGTCGACGACGTCTACACGAGCGGTGCGACCGCCGGCGCCGCGGCGACCGCTCTACGGCAAGGCGGCGCCCGCAGAGTGGAGGTGGTGACGCTCGCGCGGGCGGTGCGCTGAGTCTGTGACAAGCTACGTACATGGACGGAACCTGGACGAGCGCACGGGGGCTGCGCCGTTGGAACGCGGGTCTGGCGTTCCTGCACGCGCTGCAGGCGACGGCGATCCTCGTTCTCTCGAACGACTTCGGCCTGCCGGTCACGCTGAGTTTTCTCGAGGGGCCACCCGGCACCGAGGGGACGACGGACGTGCTCTTCGACGTGCCGATCGGGCCGGCGGTGGCTGCCTTCCTCTACCTCGCGGCGCTCGACCACGGTCTGATGGCCGCGCCCGGAATCGCCGGCTGGTACGAGCGCAACCTCGCCCGCGGGGTCAACCCCGCCCGCTGGTGGGAGTACTCCGTCAGCGCGTCGCTGATGGTCGTCCTGATCGCGATGTTGACCGGGCTCTCCGACGTGGGGGCGCTGATCGCGGTCTTCGGAGCGAATGCGGCGATGATCCTGTTCGGCCTGCAGATGGAGCGTTCGAACCCGCCCGGGGCGCCGGTGGACTGGCGTCCGTTCGTCTACGGCTCGGTGATCGGCGCGGTGCCCTGGGTGGTGATCACGCTCCAGATCGCCTACGCCCAGTCCGAGACGGGCAGCGTGCCCGGGTTCGTGTTCGGGATCTTCGCCTCGCTGTTCGTGCTCTTCTTCTCGTTCGCGCTCAACATGGCCCTGCAGTACGGGAAGGTCGGGCCGTGGCGGAGCTACCGCTTCGGCGAGGCCGGCTACCTCGTCCTCAGCCTCGCCGCCAAGAGCGCGCTTGCCTGGCAGGTGTTCTTCCCCACGCTGCTCGACTGAGCCGCCGAAGGCGGGGCAGCAGAGCCGGTCCTGCGCGGTCGCCGTCGGTTACCCTGAAGGCAACCACCGGACGAAGGAGACGCGATGCGACTCGAGGTCAAAGGTCGAAACGTCGAGGTCAGCGATTCGATCCGGAGGTACGCGGCCGACAAGCTCGACAAGATCGAGAAGCAGCTCCCCGAGCCGACGCAGATCGAGGTCGAGCTGACGCTCGAGACCAACCCGTCGATAGCGGACGACCACATCGCGGAGGCGACCGTCTGGACGAAGGGCTCGACGCTGCGGGTGCGCGAGCGATCCGCCGGCTTCGAGGCTTCGATCGACCAGCTCGCCGACAAGCTCGAGCGCCAGGTCAAGCGCTACCGCGAGAAGCGGAGCCGCCGCGAGACGGGCCGGCGCGCGAACGGAAACGGCCCTGAGGAGCCGACGTTCTCGGAGGAGCAGCTGGAGCGGATGATCGTCAAGTCGAAGCAGTTCGACTTGCAGCCGCTGACGCCCGAGGAGGCGACCGTCGAGCTCGAGTTGATCGGCCACGACTTCTTCGTCTTCGTCAACATCGAGACTGGAAGCCAGAACGTCGTCTACCGCCGCCGCGGCGGCGGCTACGGGCTGATCGAGCCGCAGCACTAGCGTGGGTCTCTTCCGCCGCGACAAGCCTCTGCACGAGCGGCTCGCAGAGGAGGCAGACCTGGATATCGGCGCCGAGAACGGCGACGCCGGGCCGGGACAGCGAACACCGTCGCGGCTGGCGGGGCTGATGCACGGCCTCGCGGACGGCTTCCTCTCGGCTCCGCCAGACGAGTTCGGCCGGCCTTCGCCCTTCGGCGAGGTCGCCCTGCACGGAGTCCCGCGCGCCCGGGAGTGGGACACGGTCGCGAGCGTCGCCGCCGACCTCGAGGGGGCGGAAGTCCACTTCTCGGCTCTTCCCGACGGCACACTCGTCGTCGAGGAGGACGTCCCCGACGGCGCGCTGAACCCGCTCGCCGACGCGATCGAGGCGTCGATCGACCCGCCGTACTACGCCGAGGCCGTCAGGCGGAACGACTCCGTCTGGGCCGTCGGCGCGAAGCGGATCCAGGTGCGCGCGTTCCCCGGGCACGAGGAGGACGAGCTCGAGCTCGTCGAGGACGGCCACGTCGTGATCGGCCGCCGGCTCGACGGCGACCTGTTCGAGGTCAAGGTCTCGCCGCTCTAGCGAACGCCGACGACGGGGCCGGCGGCGCACGCCCGCCGGCCGCCCTCGAGGTCGGCGTGCGACCCGTTCGCGGCGACGCCGCCGAAGCCGGAGTCGAGGTCGAACGAGCGCACCTTGCCGCCGCCGACGAGCACGGCGCGGTCGCCGTCTGCATCGGCGAGGCGGACGCCGGGGACGAGCGAGTAGAGGGCGACCCTGCCGCCGCGCAGCTCGAGCGTGCGGCCGTGCTGGACCGCAAGGGCGTCGCCGGTCAGGCGGACGACGTCGACCTCCGCGCCGAACCGCTCCGTCGAGAGCACGCGGCCGCGGGCGTCGAGCACCGTCACGACCCCGCCGGTGGACGCGACGGCCACCTCGCCGCGCTTGGCGACGAGCGCCACCACGCGCCCCGGCGCCGTCCACGCGAACCCGCGCGAGCCGTCCCCACGGACGGCGACCACCGTCCGGTCGACGGCGTAGGGGAGGAGCGAGCCGAGCCGCGAGTCGTCGCCCGGGCCGAGCACGATCGGCGCCGGCGCGTCGGCGTCCCTGGCGGCGAATCGCAGCCGCACCGGGGCCGGCCGGCTCGCGGTCGCGGTCCAGAGCGACCACTCCCGCGTGTTGCCACCCACGTAGTGGAGCCAGAGGACGCGGGTGCCCGCGATCGAGAGGCTCGCGATCGCATTGCCGGTGCTCGTCCGCTCGCAGTGCGTGCGGCGTCCGAGCTTCGTCACACCGCGGGTGGCGAGATTCCACATGCGGACGCGGTTGCAGTCGCCGGCCGAGCGACCGGAGGCATATGCGATCCGGGTGCCGTCGAACGCGAGCGCGAGCACCGGAGCGGGCGCCGTCACCGAGCGCACGCTTGCGGCGCCGGCAACGGGCACCGAGAACGCAACCAGCAGCAGGACGACGACCCCTCTCATGCGCGGAACGATACGTCGGGCCCGTTAGGCATCCGTAAAGCGCCCGTGAGGAAGGACGGCGAACGGCTACCCTTCCTCCGTGCCGACCGCCAGCTTCGGGAAGATGGAGAAGGTCCTCCGCCTCGGCGAGGGGCGCCGCCTGAAGCGGCTGGCACAGCAGGCGGAGTACATCGCCACGCTCGAGCCGGACTTCCAGGCGCTCTCGGACGAGGAGTTGCGCGGCACGACTGCCCGCCTCCGCGAGCGGCTCGCCAACGGGGAGGCGCTCGACGAGCTCCTCTTCGAGGCGTACGCGGCCGTGCGCGAGGCGCGCTGGCGCGAGTCGCAGCAGCGGATGTTCGACGTCCAGATGATGGGCGCGATCGTCCTCCACGAGGGCGACATCGCCGAGATGAAGACCGGTGAGGGCAAGACGTTCGTCGCCTCCGCGGCGCTCTACCTGAACGCGCTCCCGGGCGAGGGCGTGCATCTGGTCACCACCAACGACTATCTCGCCAAGCGCGACGCCGAGTGGAACAGGCCGGTGTTCGAGCGCCTGGGCATGACCGTCGGCGCGATCCAGAACATGATGCCGTTCGCGCAGCGCCACGAGGCCTACGCCGCCGACATCACCTACGGCACGAACTCCGAGTTCGGCTTCGACTACCTGCGCGACAACATGGCCGTCTCCAAGGAGGGGTTCGTGCAGCGCAGCCACTCCTACGCGATCGTCGACGAGGTCGACTCGATCCTGATCGACGAGGCGCGGACGCCGCTGATCATCTCCGGCGAGCCCGAGACCGCGGCGACGACCTACTACGACTTCGCGCGGATCGTCAAGGAGCTGCAGGGAGCCCCCGCCACCAGGAAGGGCGACAAGGGCGAGGACGAGACCGAGCTCTCCGGCGCCGACTACCTCTACGACGAGAAGCACAAGACGGTCTCGCCGGCGCAGACGACGATCGACGCCGTCGAGCGCGCGCTGGGGCTCGAGAACCTCTACGACCCGCGCAACGTCCAGCTCGTCAACCACCTGATCCAGGCGCTGAAGGCCCAGTCGCTCTACCAGCGGGACGTCGACTACGTCGTCCAGGACGGCGAGGTGATGATCGTGGACGAGTTCACCGGCCGCCTGATGGAAGGGCGCCGCTGGAGCGAGGGCCTGCACCAGGCCGTCGAGGCGAAGGAGGGCGTCCGGATCCAGGAGGAGAACCAGACGCTCGCCACGATCACGCTCCAGAACTACTTCCGCCTCTACGAGAAGCTCGCCGGCATGACCGGCACGGCGAAGACGGAGGAGAAGGAGTTCGTCGAGATCTACAACCTGCACGTGGTCGAGATCCCCACCAACGTCCAGGTCGCCCGGCTCGACGAGAACGACTACATCTTCAAGACGAAGGAAGCCAAGTTCAAGGCGGTGATCGACGACATCGCCGAGCGCCACGAGGAGGGCCAGCCCGTCCTCGTCGGCACGATCGCGGTCGAGACCTCCGAGTACCTCGCCGAGCTGATGAAGCGGCGAGGGATCCCGCACAACGTCCTCAACGCGAAGGAGCACGAGCGCGAGGCGGAGATCATCAAGGACGCGGGCCAGCCCGGCCAGGTCACGATCGCGACGAACATGGCCGGCCGCGGCGTCGACATCAAGCTCGGCGAGGGCGTGGTCGAGGTCGGCGGGCTCTACGTGCTCGCGACCGAGCGGCACGAGTCGCGCCGGATCGACAACCAGCTCCGCGGCCGCTCCGGCCGCCAGGGCGACCCCGGCGAGACGCGCTTCTATCTCTCCGGCGAGGACGATCTCGTCCGCCTCTTCGCGGGCGACCGGATCAAGAACATCATGGAGCGCTTCAAGCTTCCGGACGACCAGCCGATGGAGGCGAAGATCCTCTCGAACCAGATCGAGAACGCCCAGAAGAAGGTCGAGGAGCAGAACTTCGTCGCGCGCAAGAACGTCCTCAAGTACGACGACGTGATGAACACGCAGCGCACGGTCATCTACGAGCAGCGCCGCCGCGTGCTCGAGGGCGACGACCTCTCCGAGGACGTGCGCGAGTGGATCCGCGAGGTCGTCGAGACCAACGTCCAGAACGCGACCGAGGCCGAGTTCAACGAGGACTGGGATCTCGCCCCGCTCGTCGCGCAGATGCAGGCGCTCTACGGCAGCGACATCACGCTCGAGGAGCTCCAGGAGGAGGTCGAGCCGGAGCGCGAGGCGCTGATCGAGGAGTTCGTCGATGACGCGCTCGAGACGTACGAGGAGAAGGAGAAGGAGTACGGCCCGGAGCTGATGCGCGAGATCGAGCGCTACGTGATCCTCCAGGTCGTCGACTCCCGCTGGCGCAGCCACCTCGACTCGATGGACTACCTCCGCGACGGCATCCACCTGCGCGCGATGGCCCAGAAGGACCCGCTCGCCGAGTACCGCGCCGAGGGGCACGCAATGTTCAACGAGCTTCGCAACACGATCCGCGAGGAGGTCGTGCTGACCCTCTTCCACGCCCAGGTCGAGTTGAACGAGCCCCAGCTCGAGCCCGAGCAGGGCAACGGCAACCTCCAGTACGCACACGAGACCGCAGCCGGCTCCGAGGTGATCGCAGCGGCGGGCGCAGGCGCGGCCGGCGGCTCGGTCGCGACCGCATTCTCCTCGCAGGGCGGCGCCAGCACGGCGACCGCGGCCGTGAACGAGCACAAGGACGTCGGCCGGAACGACCCCTGCTGGTGCGGCAGCGGCAAGAAGTTCAAAAAGTGCCACGGCGCCTGACCTGCTGCTGAATCCCAATCGCGACTAGCCAACGGGCCACTTTCGGTCCATACTCGGGCGCACGCGCGCTCGGTTGAGCGCGTGGCCGCCGTCAATCTCGCCCAGGAGGGGGAAGATGACCCGCAGCATCGTCGCCGCGATGTGCGCGCTCGTCGCCGTGCTCGCACCCGCAGCAAGCGCCGCACCGGATGATCCGGTACGCAGCACCTACATCGTCGTGCTCACAGACGACGTCACATCGGCCCGCGTGCCGGAGCACGCCCAGGCGCTCGCACGTGAGCACGAGGGCGCGCTCGGACATGTCTACCAGCACGCTCTGAAGGGCTTCGCCGTCGAGCTGACGCGCGGCCAGGCGATTGCGCTCGCGCGCAATCCGCGGGTCGCGTCGATCGAGGCCGACCAGGCGATCGAGGCCTTCGCCACCCAGAGCCCTGCCACGTGGGGGCTCGACCGCATCGACCAGCGCGATCTGCCGTTGAACAACTCCTACACGTACAACCAGACCGGCGCCGGTGTGCACATGTACGTGATCGACACGGGCGTGCTCGGCTCCCACCAGGAGTTCTCGGGACGGATGAGCAACGGCTACACCGCGATCTCGGACGGCCGCGGCACGACCGACTGCAACGGCCACGGGACACACGTCGCCGGCACGACCGGCGGCACGACGTACGGCGTCGCCAAAGCCGTGACGATCCACCCGGTCCGCGTCCTCAGCTGCACGGGCTCCGGCTCGAACAGCGGCGTCATCGCGGGCGTCGACTGGGTGACCGCCAACCACGTCAAGCCCGCCGTCGCGAACATGAGCCTCGGTGGCGGCGCCTCGTCGGCGCTGGACACTGCCGTGAACAACTCGATCGCGGCGGGCGTCAGCTACGCCGTCGCGGCGGGGAACGACAATGCGAACGCGTGCAACTACTCGCCCGCGCGGGCCGCGAACGCGGTCACCGTCGGTGCGACGACGAGCAGCGACGCACGCTCGTCCTTCTCCAATTACGGCACGTGCCTCGACATCTTCGCGCCGGGGTCGAGCATCACCTCGGCCTGGTACACGTCGAGCACCGCGACGAACACGATCAGCGGCACGTCGATGGCGTCGCCGCACGTCGCGGGCGCCCTCGCCCTCTACCTGCAGACGAACCCGGGCGCATCGCCGGCGACGGCGCGGAACGCGCTCGTCACCAACGCGACGACGGGCAAGGTCACGAGCCCGGGCACCGGTTCGCCGAATGCGCTCCTGTACTCGGTCTTCGGCGGGGGAGGCGGCGGTGACGCGACGCCGCCGACGACGTCGATCACCTCGCCGGCGAACGGCGCCACCGTCAGCGGCACCGTCACCGTCTCGGCGAACGCGAGCGACAACGTCGGTGTCAGCCGCGTCGAGCTTCTCGTCGACGGCTCGCTCGCGGGGACCGACACGTCCTCGCCGTACTCGTTCGCGTGGAACACGACGACCGCGTCGAACGGCGGCCACTCGCTGCAGACGCGGGCCTACGACGCGGCCGGCAACGCCGGCTCGAGCGCAGTGGTCAGCGTCACCGTCAGCAATGCGACGAGCGGCGGCGAGCTGATCGCGAACGGCGGCTTCGAGGGCTCGGCCGCCTCGTGGACGCTGAGCGGGAATGCCTACTGGTCGTCCGGCGGCTACCCGCACTCCGGCACGGGCTACACCGTGCTCGGCGCCTACAACAACGCGAGCGGCACCGAATACCAGACCGTGAGTATCCCGGCCGGCCACCCGGCCAACCTCACGTTCTGGCTCAACGTGTCCACGAACGAGTCGCTCTCGACCGCCTACGACTACCTCTACGCCGAGGTGCGTTCCACGGGCGGCGCGCTCCTCGGGACGCTCGGCACCTACTCGAACCGGAACGGGACGAGCGTCGGCTCGTACTCGCAGCAGTCGTTCAGCCTCGCGAGCTGGCGGGGCCAGACGGTTCGCGTGCAGTTCCGCGCGACGACCGACTCGTCGCTGACGACGAACTTCCGCGTCGACGACGTCTCGCTGCGGTAGAGACACGGCTGGGCGGGCGGCTTCGGTCGCCCGCCCAGCTACCATCGCTGCGTGACCGAGACCGCGATCCCGCTCGAAGCGCAGCTCGAGGAGATCAGAGCCCAGCTCGCCTGGGTTCGTGATTACCTTTGACCCCGATTCGCTGACCACCCGCGTCGCCGAGCTCGAGGCGGAGATGGGTGCGCCCGGGTTCTGGGACGACCAGGCCCGCGCTGCCTCCGTCTCGACCGAGCACTCCCGCCTCTCCAAGCGACTCGAGCGCTACGAGCGCCTGCAGGGCGAGCACGACGACGCCGCCGAGCTGCTCGCGCTCGAGCCCGAGCTCTCCGCCGACATCGAGACCCAGCTGCAGCCGCTCCGCCGCGAGCTCGAGCGCCTCCAGGAGGACGCGCTCTTCAACGGCGAGTACGACGGCGGCGACGCGGTCGTCTCGATCCACGCCGGCGCCGGCGGGACGGACGCCCAGGACTGGGCCGAGATGCTGCTGCGGATGTACCTGCGCTGGTCCGACGACCGCGGCTTCCAGGCGGAGCTCGTCGAGGCGAGCCCGGGGGAGGAGGCGGGCCTGAAGTCGGCGACGATGACCGCCAAGGGCGAGAACGCGTACGGCCTCTTCAAGGCGGAGCGCGGCGTCCACCGGCTCGTCCGCCAGTCGCCGTTCGACAGCGCCCACCGCCGCCATACGGCGTTCTCCCAGGTGATCGTGGCGCCCCTGATCGCGGACGAGGCCGCGGCGGAGATCGACGACGGCGACCTCCGCATCGACACCTACCGCGCCTCGGGTGCCGGCGGCCAGCACGTCAACAAGACCGACTCGGCCGTCCGGATCACCCACATCCCGAGCGGGATCGTCGTCCAGTGCCAGAACGAGCGCTCGCAGACGTCGAACAAGCAGACGGCGATGCGGATCCTGAAGTCCCGGCTCGTCGAGCTTCAGGAGGAGGAGCGTGAGGCGGAGATCGCCCGCGAGCGGGGCGCCGCGCAGGACACCGGCTTCGGGAGTCAAATCCGGAGCTATGTGCTCCACCCCTACCAGCTCGTGAAGGATCTCCGCACCAATTTCGAGGTCGGCAACGCGCAGGGCGTCCTCGACGGCAACCTCGACGGCCTCGTGCGCGAGTACCTGCTCGCGAAAGCTGCGGGGAAGGCCGTCTGACCGAGCTGTTGGCTAGACTGACCTCTCCACAGATGCCGGAGCGGCCTGGTGCGGCCGACCTCCCCCTCGATTCCGGTGACTGACCTCGACATGCAGACAGACGTGAGCGAACCCGTGAGCGAACCCGTCGTCGTGCCCCAGAACGGGGCTCCCGTCGATCCCGCGATCGCGGGGACGATGATCGTGTTCGAGAGCGTGACGAAGGTCTACGACCCGAACGTGATCGCGCTCAACGACGTCTCTTTCGTGATCGACAAGGGCGAGTTCGTCTTCGTCGTCGGCGCCTCCGGTTCCGGCAAGTCGACGATGATCCGCCTGCTCCTGAAAGAGCTCGAGCCGAGCTCCGGCCGGATCCTCGTCGGCGGCCGCGACCTGACGCGCCTCAAGCACTCGAAGGTGCCGCTGCTCCGCCGCAACGTCGGCTGCGTCTTCCAGGACTTCAAGCTCCTCCGCGACCGCTCCGCCGCCGAGAACGTCGCCTACGCGCTCAAGGTGCAGGGCGAGAGCGCGACCAACATCCGGCGCAAGGTGCCCGAGGTGCTCTCCCTCGTCGGGCTCTCGGACAAGATGGCGTCGCTCCCGGACGAGCTGTCCGGCGGCGAGCAGCAGCGCGTCTCGATCGCGCGCGCCGTCGTCAACCACCCGCCCCTCCTGATCTGCGACGAGCCGACCGGGAACCTCGACCCCGACACGTCCGTCGGGATCATGCAGCTGCTCTACCGGATCAACCGCGCGGGCACGACGATCCTCATGGTCACCCACGACCGCGAGATGGTCGACAAGATGCGCCGCCGCGTGATCGCCCTCGAGGACGGCCGGCTGGCGCGCGACGAGCGCCGGGGAGGCTACGAGAGCGAATGAGGCTCAAGCTGCTCCTGTCGGAGTCGGTGCGTTCCCTCGGCGCCAACCTCTCGACCACGATCGCCGCCACCATGACCGTGCTGATCGGCATGTTCCTGCTCGGGCTCTTCATCGCGCTCGGCTCGTGGGCGCAGGCGTTCGGCGACCACCAGAAGGAGAAGCTGCTGGTCAAGGTCTACTTCTGCACCGAGTCGACCTGCGCGAAGCCCGCGAGCGAGAACCAGATCAACGCGGTGCGCGCCAAGCTGGACGCGGACCCGCTCGTCAAGGACGTCACATGGGTCTCGAAGGCGGAGGCGCTCGAGCGGATGCGGAGGCTCCAGCCCGAGATCGTCGAGAACCTGCCCGGCAACCCGCTGCCCGACGCGTTCGAGGTGACGCCGGTCGACGGTGAGAACGCGAAGGCGATCGGACGCAACCTGCGCGCGCCGACGCTGCCGGCCGGGGTGGAGAAGATCAACGACGGCGGTGCGGTCTCCGACCGAGTCGTCACGGTCGCGCGCGTGCTCTCGAGCGCGTTCCTCGTCGCGACGATCGTGCTGCTGATCTCGTCGGCGCTGCTGATCGCGAACACGATCCGCCTCTCGATCTTCTCGCGCAAGCGCGAGATCGAGGTGATGAAGCTCGTCGGCGCCACGAACTGGTTCGTGCGCGGCCCGTTCATGCTCGAAGGGCTGATCTGCGGCGTCCTCGGCTCGGTCGCCGCTGTCCTCCTGCTCCTGATCGGCAAGGCCGTCGTGCTCGAGCGGATCACCGACCGGTTCGACGCCGGTGCGGGGGTCGAGGCCTGGTCGTTCCCGACGATCGCCCTGATCGTCGTCCTCGTCGGCCTCACGGTCGGCGCCGTCGGCTCCGGAATCACCCTCCGCCGCTTCCTGCAAGTCTGAGGTGGCCTCCCGCCGGGAGCACCGGGGCCGACAGAAGCGGCCGAGCCGCGGCCAGCGCCGGGCACGGCGCGACGCGCACGTTCGCGTCCCCGAGCCGGAGATCGTCCTCCCCTACAGGCGCGTCGAGCCGGAGACGGTCGTCGCCCACGTCGGCCCGACGAACTCCGGCAAGACGCACGCGGCGCTCGAGTTCCTGGCCGAGACCGGCCGCGGCGTCTTCGCGGCGCCGCTGCGGATGCTCGCGCAGGAGGCGCACCGGCGGCTCGCGGCGCAGCTCGGCGCGGACGCCGTCGGCCTCGTCACCGGCGAGGAGCGCGTCAACGAGCGCGCGCCGATCATCTGCTGCACGGCCGAGATGGCGCCCCTCTCTGGCGAGGTGCTCGTGCTCGACGAGGTCCAGTGGGCCGACGACACCGAGCGCGGCTCTGCCTGGACGCGGCTGCTGCTCGCCGGCGAGTACCGGCACATCCTCCTGCTCGGCGCGGTCGAGGCGCTGCCGCTCGTCCAGAACGCGTTCCCGCAGGCCGAGATCCGCTTCTTCGAGCGGAAGGCGCCACTCGACTGGACGGGCGCGGTCTCGTTTCAGAGCCTGCAGCCCGGGACGGTGGTCGTCGCCTTCAGCCGCCGCGCCGTGCTCGCGCTCGCCGGCGAGCTGAACCGGCGGCAGCCGGGGAAGGTCGCCGTCCTCTACGGCGCGATGCCGCTCGCGTCGCGCCGCCTCGAGATCGAGCGTTTCATCAACGGCCAGGCGGCGGTCTGCTGCGCCACCGACGTCCTCGGCCACGGCGTCAACCTCCCGTGCGAGACGCTCCTCTTCGCGGAGTCGCAGAAGTTCGACGGGCAGGAGCGACGCGACCTGCATGCGTGGGAGATCGCCCAGATCGCGGGCCGGGCCGGCCGCTTCGGCCTCGTCGAGCGCGGCCATGTCGGCGTCCTCACCGGGATCGTCTGGGCGAACGCGGACCCGGAGCTGATCGAGTCGGCCCTGCATCCGCACGTGCCGCTCCCGGGCGGCCATCTCGGCTACCGGGTCGTCGACACCGCCCGGATCAGGCCGCGCCTCGAGGATCTCCCGATCGAGGGCCCTGCACAGCTGCCCGCCGCCCTCCGCGCGTGGCACAGCGCTGCCCTGCGCCAGTGGGCGACGGACGGCTGGCTCTCGGTCGAGTCGATCGGCCCGCTACTCGTGCGCCTCGACGTCGTCCAGCGGCGTCTGCGCGAGCGTGGCCGGCGGCTCTCGCTCGACCAGGTCTGGAAGCTCGTCAACGCGCCCGTCGACGAGGACAACGCGGAGCTGCTCGGCACGCTCGCGCTGGCGGTGTCGGGCGACCGGGCGCCGCGCCCGGTGCTGCAGTGGCTGCTCGACGTCAACCGGCTGCGCGACGCCACGCTCGAGGACGCCGAGCAGGCTGCGCGCACGGCCAGCATCCTCCGCTGGTTCGCCCTCCAGTACCCGGACGTCGGCGGGGTCACGCTCGAGAAGGCAGCGGAGCTGGAGGAAGCGGCCGCCGGCCGCGTCAGCGAGAAGCTCGCCGCGGAGGTGAGCTCGCCGTCGGTGGGGCGCTGCAAGAAGTGCGGCCAGAGCTGCGCGCCCTGGTTCGCGCTCTGCGAGCGCTGCTACGGCCGCCGGTAGTGACGGGCGACGGCGATCGTCACCACGATCACGACCGCCGCGACCGTGTTCGGCAGGATCAAGGCCCAGTTCCGGAGGGCGATCCCGTACGCGAGCCAGAGCAGGAAGCCGACGAAGAGGACGGTCGGATAGCCGAGCGAGATCCCGTGCGAGCTCCGGTGCTGAACCATCTTCCGGATCTGGAGGACGGGGGAGACCGCCATCGCGATGCCCCACGTCGCCGCTACGAACGCGAGGGCGGTGACCACGCGGGCACGGTACCTACAATCGTCCCGTGGCCAGGCCGACCGGAACGAAGCTGATTGCGGAGAACCGCCGAGCGCGGTTCGACTACGAGCTGCTCGAGCGGTTCGAGGCGGGGATCGTGCTCCAGGGCACGGAGGTGAAGTCGCTCCGCGAGGGCCGCGTCACGCTCGCGCAGGCGTATGCGGACGTGCGCGGCAACGAGGTCTGGCTCGTCGGCGCCGAGATCTCCGAGTACGCGCAGGGCAACAGCGCGAACCACGAGCCGACGCGCGACCGGAAGTTGTTGCTCAAACGCGCCGAGATCGCCGACCTCGTCGGCAAGGTGCGCGAGAAGGGCCAGACGATCGTGCCGACGCGCCTCTACTTCAAGGACGGCAGGGTCAAGATCGAGGTCGCGCTCGCGCGGGGCAAGGAGAAGGCCGACAAGCGGCGCACGCTCGTCGACCGCGACGCCAAGCGTCAGATCGACCGCGCGCTCAAGAGCCGGAGATAGCCGCCCGCACGATCACAACGCCGGGCTCGAGCACGTAGCCGTGCTTCGCGTTCAGGTGGCGGATCGGCGCGTTCCGCACCTCGTTCGCGGTCTGGAGCGTCCGGAAGCCGTTCTCCTTCGCCCACGCGATCTGCGCCGCCTTGAGGACGGCGGCGATCCCGCGGCCGCGGTGCGCCCGCTTGACGCCGGTGAGGTCGTGGAACGCGCGCTCCGTCGTCTCCTCCGAGAACGCGAGCTTGGCGTAGCCGAGCACCGCCCCGTCTTCGAGGGCGATGAAGACGGCCTCGGGCCGATCGCCGCTGCCGCACATGTCGCGGTCGAGCCACTCGTCGAGCCCGCCGACGTCGGTCTCCTCCTCGCCGGGGATGTCGGGCGCCGCCACGCGTGCGACCTCCCAGAGACCCTCCGCGAGGTCGGGCCGCTCGGCCCAGGTGACGATCTCGATCCCGGGCGGCGGCGCGACCGCAGGTGCCTCGATCGCGGTCAGGTCGAGCACCATCCGCGAGTTGCGCCCGGCCTC
>JANPKC010000031.1:0-11345 GCA_031425855.1 Actinomycetes bacterium
CAGCAGCGTTCGCGGGCGGCGCGGAGGCGCTCGCCGGGCGACTCGCGCCGTTCGGGCCGCGGCTGCTCGCGGGTAACGGCTGGGCCGTCGTCTCCGCCTCGCCCGAGCTCTTCCTCGCCCGCCGCGGCCGGAAGGTGTGGACGGCGCCGCTACAGGGGACGAGGCCGCTTGGCGAGCACGTCGAGGGGGAGAAGGACGCTGCCGAGCACGTGATGATCGTCGACCTGGAGCGGAACGACCTCTCGCGCGTCTGCGAGCCCGGCTCCGTGCGCTGGCCGGAGCTGATGGCCGAGCGCGAGCTCGCCGGCGTCACGCACCTCGTCTCCACGGTCGAGGGGACGCTGCGCGAGGACGTCGGCCTGGCGGAGATCCTGGCCGCCACCTTCCCCGGCGGATCGGTCACCGGGGCGCCGAAGATCGCCGCGCTCGACCTGATCGCCGCTCTGGAGCCGGTCGGCCGGGGTGCGTCGATGGGAGCGCTCGGCACCGTCCGCGGCAACGGCGACCTCGAGCTGGCGCTGACCATCCGCACCTTCGCGGTCGCCGAGGGCCGGATCCATCTCTGGGTCGGAGGCGGCATCGTCTGGGACTCCGAGCCGGAGGCCGAGATCGAGGAGTCGTGGACGAAGGCGCGGCCGCTGCTCGCGGCGATCGGCGCGCCCGTCGAGGCCGGCGTCAGGTGACCCTGCTCGCCGTCGCCGTCGGAGGACGTGGCGTCGTCGACCCGTCCGAGCCGGTGCTCCGCGCCGACGACGAGGCGCTGCTGCGCGGCCGCGCCGCCTTCGAGACGGTTCGCGTCTACGGCGGCACGCCGTTCAAGCTCGCAGAGCATCTCGCCCGCCTCGCCGGCTCGGCGGAGCGAATCGGGCTGCCCGAGGTGAACAGGCTCGAGCTCGAGCAGCTGGCGCGGCAGGCACTCGGCGCCGCCGCTGCACCCGACGCCGTCCTGCGGCTCTACTGGACGCCGACGCCGGTCGCGCTCGCGCTCGTCAGCGAGCTCGGCGGCCACTACGACGCGCTCCGCGAGCGCGGGCAGCGGCTGATCTCGCTCCGCGGCGTGCGAGCGGACGAGCCCTGGCTGCTCCCAGGGGTCAAGTCGACGAGCTACGCCGTCAACATGGCCGCCGAGGCGGAGGCGAAGCGGCAGGGCGCCGACGACGCCGTCTTCGTCGACCAGCACGGCATCGTCCTCGAAGGCCCGACGACGAACGTCTGGTGGCGCCGAGACCGGACGCTCTACACGCCGTCGCTCGACCTCGGCATCCTCGCGGGCGTCACGCGCGCGGCCGTGCTCGAGCTCGCCGCCGAGTCCGGCTACGCGGTCGAGGAGGGCCAGTTCGGCCTGACCGAGCTGCTCGCCGCCGACGAGGCGTTCACGTCCTCCACGGTGCGCGAGGTGATGCCGGTGACGGAGCTGGACGGCGCGCCGATCGCCCGCGGCCCCGCGGCGGACGAGCTCCAGGCTGCGCTCAGACGTGCGGCCGAGGGCTAGGCTTCGCGAATGAGCAAGGTTCGCCTCGGCGGCATGGCCCTCTCGAACGGCGTGCTCGTGCACGGCCCGACCGCGTGGGCCTGCGCGATCCGGACGGACGAGGGCGAGATCAGGGTGGCGTCCGCTCGTAAGCGCCTGTTCGCGCCGAGCGTCCAGCAGCCGTTCCTCCGCGGCCCGCTGCGGCTCGCCGAGTCGTTCGCGATGATCCCCGAGCTACGGCGAAGGCTGCCGCAGGCGCGGCTCCCGTTCGAGCGCCCGTCCGTGCTCGCGGCGACACTCGCGAGCGCGCTCACGGTTCAGGTCGTCCGGCGCTCGCCGAAGCTGGGGGACGCCGCCCGCGAGCTCCTCTCGGGCACTCTGTCCCTCGCGCCGGCGATGCTGGCCCTCCGCGGCGGCGATCTGGCCGCCTACCACGGCGCCGAGCACGTCTCGATCGGGACGTACGAGCACGGCGAGAAGCGCGCGAAGGAGCACGAGCGCTGCGGCTCGCACCTGATCGGGCCGCTGCTGGCCGCGTCGGCGGTCGGCAACGTGCTCGCCTCCCGGGCGCCCGCCCATCTCCGCTCGACGGCGCGTGCCGCGAGCTCGCTGGGAGCGGTCGGCGTCGCGGTCGAGGTCTTCGCCTGGATGACGAAGCACCCACGGCACCCGCTCGCGAAGGCGCTGGCCAGGCCCGGGCACGAGCTGCAGCACCGGCTCGCCACCGCGGAGCCGTCGCCGGAGCAGCTCGAGGTCGCCGAGGCCGCACTCGCCGCCTGTCTGGAGCTGGAGCATGGCGACCGCACCGCAAGCTAAGCCGCGCCGCCTTCCGCCCGAGATCTTCGACCTCCCGGTCGAGAAGATGCGGGAGGGCTACTACACCGACGCCTACTTCAACCACACGCGCGAGACCCTGCTCCAGGACGGGCGCCACCCCCGCGTCGTGATGCAGGTCTTCCAGCGCAACCACGCGATGCTGGGCGGCGTCGACGAGGCGATCGCGATCCTCAAGCTCTGCTCCGACGACTGGGACGCGCTCACCGTGCACGCGCTCCACGACGGCGACCGCGTCGAGCCCTGGGAGACGGCGATGACGATCGAGGGCGACTACACGCTCTTCGCGCACCTCGAGACGGTCTACCTCGGCGTGCTGACGCGGCGAACGCTGATCACGACGAACACCGCCCGCGTCGTCGCGGCGGCGAACGGCAAGCCGATCATCTTCATGCCGGCCCGTCACGACCACCACCGCGTCCAGACCGGCGACGGCTACGCGGCCTACGTGGCCGGGGCGATGATCCGCGCCGAGATCGGCGTCACCTCCGACGCGCAGGCGTCCTGGTGGGGCGGCCGCGGCGTCGGCACCGTGCCGCACGCGCTGATCGCCTCCTACGGCGGCAACACCGTGCTCGCGGCGACGAAGTTCGCGGAGTGGGCCGGCGCCGACATGAACATCGTCGTCCTCGTCGACTTCGAGAACGACTCGGTGGGAACTGCGCTCGAGGTCGCGCGCGCGCTCGGGCCGAAGCTCTGGGGTGTCCGGCTCGACACGTCCGGCCAACTGGTCGACCGCTCGCTCTGGAACGAGATGGGCGACTTCGACCCGCGCGGCGTCAACGAGCGGCTCGTGCGGAAAGTGCGCGACGCCCTCGACGCGGACGGCTTCGAGCGGGTGAGGATCGTCGCCTCCGGCGGCTTCACCGTCGACAAGATCGAGGAGTTCGAGCGGCGCGGCGTGCCGGTCGACGCGTACGGGATCGGCTCGTCGCTGATCCGCGGCCAGAACGACTTCACGGCCGACATCGTCATGACCGACGGGCGCCCGTCGGCCAAGGTCGGCCGCCGCTACCGCCCGAACGCGCGGCTCGAGCTCGTCGGCTAGCGCTTCGGCGCGGTTTCGAGCGGCGGCGTCGCGACCTTCGCCACATCGACCTCCGGCCCGAGCCCGGGTTGGGCGACCGCGATCGTTCCCGCCTCGAAGTAGCGGATCGGGAAGGAATTGAAGAGCCGCGTGCCCTCGTCGTCGACGAGGACGCGGCGAAGCGGGTCTTCGTCCCCGGTACGGACGTCGAGCGGCAGCCCGTTCTCGTCGTAGAGCCTGACGTCGTAGAGCACACGGCCGTTCCGGTCGTAGGCGTAGATGTTCTCGACCGGATTGCCGTCGACGGCGAGTCCGGGCACGGGCTCGGGGAACGCCGCCGTGTAGGTGCCCGTCCTCGAGTCGAGCACACCGGTCGACGCAGCCGCCACGGGAAGCAGAACCACGGCGAGCGCAAGGTTCGCGGCAAGCGCGAAGGGCCGACGCCGAGCCGGCAGCCGCCGGCCGCGCAACCCGAGCCAGACCGAGGCCGCGACTGCGACGAGCGTCGCGAGGGCGGCGCCCTGCACCGTCAGCGTCCACGCCCAGCCGGCGACGAACACGACCACCCCGGCGACGACCGCACCGCGGACGACCCACCAGATCGGCGCCAGCTCACGCACCGCGGCCCGCACCGCGAGGCCGCGCGACGAGCCGAGCCACGCTCGTGCCGACTCCAGCAGGGACGGCGCCTGCTCCGCGGCTGACGCGCTGCGCTCGATCCCGGCCGCCTCGCGGAGCTCGGCCGCGAAGGCGGCGGGCGAGAGCGCCGGTGCTTCCCCCGAGTCGAGCAGCGATGCCTCGACGTCCGCGATCAGGTCGTCCCGCTCCTCGCTGGGGAGGTCGGAAAGCTCGGCGCGGACGGCAACCAGGTACGCCGTCACGTCGGGCCGTTCGAGAGTCGTACCGTTCACGCTGTGACCTCCAGTTCGTGTTCGAGTAATGCGCTCAGGGTGCGGTTGAAGTCCGCCCAGGTCTCGCGGGCGTCGCCGAGCTGTATGCGGCCGAGCTCGGTGATCCCGTAGTACCGGCGGTGCGGGCCCTCGTCGGATGGCATCACGTACGACGTGAGCGCGCCGCCCTTGTAGAGGCGGCGCAGTGTGCCGTAGACGGACGCATCGCCGACGTCGGAGAGGCCGCCGGCGCGGAGCCGGCGGAGCACGTCGTAGCCGTAGCCGTCGCCCTCGGCCACGACCGCCAGGACGGCGGCGTCGAGCGTGCCGCGAAGAAGTTGGCTGCGATCCATGCGAAGCACACTACTGCATACTGCGTAGTAGTGCAAGCCGCAGGCTAGTGGTGGGCTCCTGCCTCGCCTACCACCCCCGGCCAGTCGGCCAGCGGCTGGTCCGACTGCACGACGTGGGCGCCCGACGCGGCGAAGCGGGCGAAGTGCGCGTCGGCCTCGTCCGTGTAGTCGACCGCGCCGGTGACGACGACGGGGGAGGTGCAGTCCTCCAGGAGGTAGACCTTCTCCTCGAGCCCTCGCTCCTGCACGTTCGGGTCGGAGAGGAGATCCTCGATCGTCCACGCGACGCAGTGGCTCTTGGCCTCGCCGGCGATCACGACCGCGTCGTACTGGAGCAGCCGCTCGATCAGCGGCTGGTTGCGCTTGCCGAGCGGCTCGCCCTCGAGGTCGACCTCCACCTCCGGGCCGAGCATCGAGTAGTGCTCCGTCAGCGGGTTGTCGCCCTTGGGCTGGAAGTCGAGGGGCGCGTGCCGGACGATCGAGTGGAAGAACAGCGCCTCCTCGATCGCGGAGACGAGCGCGTAGCCGATCCCACCGAGCATCGCGTGGAACGGCCAGATCGTCAGGCTGTACTTCCCGCCCTCCTCGAGCGCCCGCGTGTAGTAGCACAGGTGCTCCTCGGCGTAGTCGGGGTCGAGTCCCAGGCCCGAGGCCGCGGCAGGATCGATCTGCCAGCGGCCCGACTCGACGTCGGCGGCGGCCACGAGCGTGAACGGCTCCGGGTGCCTTCCTTCGCCGTCGACGAGGAGCGCGCGGTGGAAGATCTGCAGCGCCTGGTGCGTGTCGAGCGTCGGCACGATCTGCGTCAGCGAGCCGAGATTGCGGTAGACGAACTCGCAGAGACGGCGAGAGTCGTCGAGCGCGCCCGTCCCCGAGCGACCGGAGACGAAGAGCTCGAACCCCGGCGAGCAGAACGTGTTCTGCATGTCGACGACGACGAGGGCGATCCGGAAGCGATCCTCGGCGGCCGGCGGGACCGCGTGCTCGGCCCGCCAACGCTCGGCGTCCTCGAACCGCGCCGCGTAGTCGACACGCCAGACCTCGCCGACCCGGTCGGGGCTCCAGTGCGGAGGAAGCGGAAGCATCGAAGTAGTGTAGGAACGTGGTTCCGCCGCTCGTCGAGAAGGCGCTCGCGCTGACGGAGCGGCTCGGCTTCGGGAAGTCGTGCCTGCCCGAGGTCGGCCGGCTCCTGCACGTGCTCGCTTCGTCGCGCGGACGCGGCCGCGTCGCCGAGATCGGCACGGGGACGGGAGTCGGTGCGGCGTGGATCGTCTCGGCGCTGCCGCCGCAGACGCCCTTCTTCACGACCGAGATCGACCCGGAGCGCGCGGCGGCGGCGCGCGAGCTGTTCGCCGCGGACGAGAACGTCCGCGTGCTCGAGGGCGACTGGCGCGAGCTGCTGAGGCCGGAGGCCCCCTTCGACCTCGTCTTCTACGACGCGGCGAAGCAGCTGCGGCCACGGGAGGACGGCGACCTCGTCGTCGGCCTCCTCGCTCCGGGCGGGATCGCGGTGCTCGACGACCTCACGCCCGGGTTTGCGGGGCCTGACCCGGTCCGCGAGTTCTGGCTGGGCCGCGCGGACCTGGCCGCGACGGAGGTCTTGACGACACCCGACTCCGCAGCGATCCTGGCTGTCCGTCGATAGCCGCTACAGGCTTCGACCCGAGCTGCCGATAGGAGCGGGGATGCCGGACGTGGGGGGATTTCTGGATGAGGTTGGCAACTACGCGCTGACGTGGCTGCCGCTGATCTTCTTCGGCCTGATCATCTACCTGCTCTGGCGCACGCTCCAGTACATGCCGCGCGTGAAGCCGGCGAAGCTGGAGGCGAGCGCGAGCTCCTCGGTGTCGTGGAACGACGTCGCCGGGGTCGAGGAGGCGAAGGCCGAGCTGCAGGAGGTCGTCGACTTCCTCCGCCACCCGAAGCGCTTCCAGCGCCTCGGCGCGCGCGTGCCGAAGGGGATCCTGCTCTACGGGCCTCCCGGCACCGGCAAGACGCTGCTCGCGAAGGCCGTCGCGAAGGAGTCCGGTGCGAAGTTTTACTCCCAGAGCGCCTCGGCCTTCGTCGAGATGTTCGCCGGCCTCGGCGCCTCGCGGATCCGCAAGCTCTTCGAAGAGGCGCGCAAGAACGCGCCCGCGATCGTCGTCATCGACGAGCTCGACGCGGTCGGCACCGCCCGCCAGGGTGGCGGCTTCCACCGCGAGCACGACCAGACGCTGAACCAGCTCCTCGTCGAGCTCGACGGCTTCGACGAGGCGGCCCAGGTGATCGTGATGGGCGCCTCGAACCGGCTCCAGGATCTCGACCCCGCCCTGCTCCGCCCCGGCCGCTTCGACCGCCAGGTGCTCGTGTCGCCGCCCGACCTGAACGGCCGCGAGGCGATCCTGCTCGTCCACACGCGCGGCAAGCCGCTCGCGACCGAGGTCGACCTGTCCGTGATCGCGCGCCAGACCTCGGGGCTCACGGGCGCCGACCTGGCAAACCTCTGCAACGAGGCCGCCATCTTCGCCGGCCGCCAGGAGCGGACGACGATCCTGATGGAGGACTTCGACGGCGCGATGGAGCGCGTGATCGCCGGGATGCAGCAGCGTCGCGTGGTCACCGAGAAGGAGAAGCGGATCCTCGCCTACCACGAGGCCGGGCACGCGCTGATCGCCTACATGATGGGCGACCTGCTCCCGATCCAGAAGGTCACGATCGTGGCGCGCGGCGACGCGCTCGGCTACGCCTACTACCTGCCGATGGAGGAGCGCTACCTGCACACCAAGGAGGAGTTCCTCGACGTGATGAAGATCGCTCTCGGCGGACGCGCCGCCGAGCACGTCGTCTTCGGCCGCGTCACGAACGGTGCCTCCAACGACCTCGAGAAGGTGACCGAGATCGCGCGCGCGATGGTGTTCGAGTACGGCATGTCCGAGGCCTCTCCCTCGCGGACGATGCGCGCCGACAACTACGCACTCTCGGAGGAGACGAAGCGGCTGCGCGACTCCGAGCAGGCCCGCCTGACCGACCACGCCTACGAGGAGGCACAGCGGCTGCTGATCAAGCACCGTGTCTCGCTCGACCGCCTCGCCGGGCAGCTGCTCGAGCGCGAGACGCTCTCCCGCGACGAGCTGCACGAGCTGCTCGGGACGATCGAGCCCGAGTCGCGCGCCTCCGAGACCGTCGGCACCGTGCGGGTCCTCCCCGCAGCCGGCGAGTAGCGCTCCGTTAGCATCGGGCGGGTGCGAGCCCGCGGCATCCACCATCTCGGCGTCGCCGTCCACGACCTGGACGAGGCGGTCGACACCTACGAGCGCCTGTTCGGCGCCGAGCTCGAGCACCGGGCGCAGGTGGACGACCAGGGCGTCGAGGCTGCGGCCGTCCTCGTCGGCGCGGGCCGGGTCGAGCTGCTCGCGCCCCTCGGAGACGAGACCCCGGTCGGCAAGTTCCTCGCCAAGCGCGGCCCCGGGATGCACCACGTCGCCTACGAGGTCGACGACGTCCGTGCCGAGCTCGAGCGGCTCGCGGAGGAGGGCGCCGAGCTGATCGACGCCGAGCCTCGCCAGGGCCTCTTCGGCCTCCAGGTCGCTTTTGTCCATCCCGACGCCGTCCACGGCGTCCTCACAGAGGTGGTGTCCGTTGGCTGATCCCGATTCCGTCCGCGTCGAGCTGTGCTTCGACGGCGGCCAGATCATGGGCGCGACCGTGACCGTCAAGGGCGCGGACGAGCTCGAGCGCGCGCTGGCGACCGACCAGGGCGGCTCGCTGATGCTGGACGCGAGCGACGGCCGCTACACGGTCGTGCTCGGCCGCGTCGTCTACATGAAGCGCTACGCGCGCGAGGCGCGCGTGGGGTTCGGTATCTAGGGGCACGTCTCTTCAGTGACCGAGACACAACAGAAGGGCCCGTCGGGCGCGGAGGTGCGCAAGCTCGTCGAGCGGGGGCAGCAGGGCGACCGCGCCGCGCTCGAGGAGCTGTACCTGATCCACTTCGACCGGATCTACAGCTACCTGCACATGACCGTCGGCAACCGGCACGACGCCGAGGACCTGACGACGCAGACGTTCATGCGCATGCTCGAGTCGATCGGCAAGTTCCGCTTCCAGTCGGCGCCGTTCTCGGCCTGGCTCTTCCGGATCGCCCACAACCTCTCGATGGACCACTTCCGCGCCAACCGGCGCTGGCAGCCCGAGGAGGACGTGCCCGAGCCGCACGGCTCCGAGGAGCGCTCGGCCGAGGACGAGGCGTTCCAGTCGATCGGGCGCCAGTCGATGCTGGAGCTGATCGACTCGCTCTCGCAGGAGCAGCAGCAGGTGCTGACGCTCAAGTTCGTCTTCAACTTCTCGAACGCCGAGGCGGCGACGATCCTCGACAAGACCGAGGGCGCGGTCAAGTCGCTCCAGCACCGGGCGCTCGTCTCGCTGCAGAAGCAGATCTCCGGCGACTCCGAGTAGATGGCGCTGGAGGTCGGGATCGTGGGGCTGCCGGCGGCGGGCAAGACGACCCTGTTCACCGCGCTGACGAAGACCGGCGGCGCAGGATTCGGCAAGGAGAACGTCGGGATGGCGTCGATCGCCGACGACCGGCTGGAGCAGCTGGCCGCGCTCGTCGGGGCGCGGAAGATCACGCCCGCGACGATCCGCGTCGTCGACGTGCCCGGCACCGGCCCGGCGCTCCTCGGCGGCCTGCGGCAGGTGGACGCGATCCTCGCCGTCGCGGACGGCTTCTCGGCGGGAGCCGACCCGAAGAGCGACCTCGAGACGCTCGAGCTGGAGCTGCTCGTCGCCGACCGAGACCACGTCGAGCGGCGGCTGGAGCGGGTCGAAAAGCAGGCGAAGTCGGGCGACGCCTCGCTGCGGAAGGAGGTCGAGCAGCTACAGGCGCTGCTCGCGCATCTCGACGCGGGGCACACGCTGCGCGACTTCCCCGGCGAGCTGCCGGCCGAGCTGGAGCCGCTGACCACGAAGCCGCTGCTCGCGGTCGAGAACGGCCCCGGCGGGATCGACCTGCAGCTCGAGGCGGAGCTGGCGGAGATGTCCGACGAGGATGCCGCCGAGTACCGCGAGGGCGCGTCCGCTCTCGACGAGGTCGTGCGGCGACTGCGCGACGCACTCGACCTGATCACCTTCTTCACCGCGGGAGAGAAGGAGACACGGGCATGGACGCTGCGGCGCGGGCAGACGGCGCTGGAGGCGGCCGCGTCGATCCACTCCGACATCGCCCGCGGCTTCATCCGCTGCGAGACGATCTCGACCGATGACCTGCTCGCGGCCGGCTCGCATGCCGAGGCGTCGAAGCGCGGCACGCAGCGGCTGGAGGGGAAGACCTACGCGGTGCAGGACGGCGACGTCCTGAACATCCGCTTCAACGTCTAGCGAAGGCGGTCTGCGAGGTAGCGCAGACCGATCGGGTAGCGGTACTCGATCGCGAGATGGGTCGCGTCGAAGAGCTCGACATGCAGGTCCGGGACGCCGATCGCCGTCAGCTCGCGGCGCAGCCACTCGGCGGTCAGGTCGAGATACCACTCGTCGCGCGTGCCGGCGTCGACGTAGATCGCGCGCATCCCGCGGAGTGCATCGGCGTGGCGCGGCACGAGCGCCGGGTAGTCCCACTCGAGCCAGCGCTCCCAGAGCTCCGGGATCACCTGCGCGGTGGCGACGTCGTAGGGAGGGCGGATCGTGCCGTCGTCGTCGGCCGAGTAGGCGGCGGCGAAGCCCCACTGGAGCAGGACGTGGAGGTCGTGCGGGTGCCGGAGCGGGGCCGGGCCGGTGCGGAGCTCGTCGAGGAAGCGCTCGACCGAGCCGCCGTACGCGTCGCGGAGACGGCGGGCAGCGAGGCGGAAGAAGGGCCGAATCGAGACCTCGAAGAGGCCGCCGCCCGCATGGCTCGCGAAACCCTGGAAGAGGTCGGGCCGCAACATCGCCGTCACCGCGGCGCCCTGGCCGCCGCTCGACTTGCCGGCGACGCCGCGGTAGCCGTTCGAGTCGTAACGCTCGTCCACGAACGGGACGATCTCGTCGCAGATGTAGGAGTGATAGCGGCCGCTCCCGGCCGAGTCGACGAACTGCGAGCCGCCGACCGAGGTCCAGGCGTCGACGAGGACGACGCGCGCGTCGATGTCGGCGTCGTCCAGCAGCTCGAGGAAGGTCGGGCGGAAGGCTGCGCGGTTCCGCCACATGTCGAGGTGGCCGGTGAAGCCCTGGAGGACGTAGACGGTCGGCCCGCCGGCGTACGACGGCGGCGTGTAGACCCAGAGCGGCCGCGCGTGCGGGTCACCGAGCGGGTTGCCGCGGAGCGCGTCACTGACGATCTCGTGCTCGTCGAGCCGACCGCGCGGGGGCTTCGTCCAGGGACCGGTCACGCCCGAGATCTTCGCTGGAAGAACGGGTCGGCGTCGTCGGCTCCTGCGCGTGCATGGACGGCGGCCCGATAGCGCTTCCGCACGCCCTGGCGTGACAGCCCGAGCTGGACGCCCAGCTCCGTCCACGTGCAGCCGGCGAGGCGCGCGGCGATCGCGAGCTCCGACTCCGCCGCGTCCAGCGCCGCGCGGGCGGAGGCGGCGACGCGCAGACCGGCGAGCAACGCCGGGCGTCTCGACTCGAACTCGGTGAGCACGGATGCATCGTGCCCGCTCCATCCCAACGCCGAAAGTGGCCCTTCCGGCCGGTGCGAAACCGCTGTTCGGGGTACTGTCCCCGTAAAGCGGGTTGCGCTCACCCGGCGGTTATCAGCGCGGCGCCGGCGAGGGCGCCGACCACTCCCAGCCGCTGGCTCCGCGCCACGCGCT
>JANPKC010000032.1:0-3929 GCA_031425855.1 Actinomycetes bacterium
GAGCTTGCGCTCGCGTCCGACGCGTTCTACGTCGGGTTGATCGGAGGCCGGCGCAACCAGGAGAAGAAGCGGGAGCGGCTGCGCGAGAGCGGGGTCGCCGAGGACGCGATCGAGCGGATCTCAGGTCCGTGCGGCCTCGACCTCGGCGCCGACTCGGTTCCCGAGACCGCCCTCTCGATCCTCGCCGAAGCGCTCGCCGCCCGGAACAAACGTGCGGGTGGGCCGCTCGGCAGCTCGACACGGCGCATCCACGCGTGATGCGCACCGCCGTCGTCACGGGGGCGGCGCGCGGGCTGGGGGAGGCGATCGCGCGGCGCCTGGCCGTCGACGGCGACCGCGTCGTGCTCGCGGACATCGACGTCGACGGTGCCGGGCGCGTGGCAGGCGAGGTCGGCGGCGAAGCGGTGGAGCACGACGTCCGCAGCCTCGGGTCCTGGGAGCGGCTGCTCGGCGTCGCGGGCGAGGTCGACGTGCTCGTCAACAACGCCGCCCGCACCGAGATCCGCGACTTCTGGGAGATCGACGTCGACGAGTGGGACGACGTGCTCGCGACGAACCTGCGCGGCACCTACCTCGGCATCCGCGTTGTCGGCACGCAGATGCGCGACCGCGGCGCCGGCAGGATCGTCAACCTGGCTTCGGTCGCCGGCCAGAACAGCCGCGCCGTCACGGGCGTCCACTACGCGACGTCGAAGGCCGCGATCGTCGCGCTGACGCGGCACGCCGCGACCGCGCTGGCCGGCTCGGGCGTGACCGTGAACGCCGTCGCGCCCGCGGCGATCGACGGGCCGATGGTCGCGACGGTCGCGCCGGAGCGGCTCGAGGCGATGCTGCGAACGATCCCGGTCGGCCGCCTCGGGCGGCCGGAGGAGGTCGCCGCCGCGGTCGCCTACCTCGCCTCCGACGCCGCCGGCTTCGTCACCGGCGCGACGCTCGACGTCAACGGCGGGATGCTGATGCGATGAGGACGCGCGCTGCCGTCATGCACGAGCCGGGTGCGCTCGTCGTCGAGGAGCTCGACGTCGACGAGCCGCTACCCGGCGAGGTCGTCGTCCGGATGAGCGCCGTCGGCGTCTGCGGCACCGACCTCCACTCCTACAAGGGCGAGTGGGACCGGCCGACGCCGATCGTGCTCGGGCACGAGGGCGCGGGTCTCGTCGAGGCGGTCGGGTCGGCCGTGACCACTCTGCGCGAGGGCGACCGCGTCGTCCTCTCCTGGGCGCCCGCGTGCGGCGAGTGCGGTGCCTGCCGCCGCGGCCGCCCCGCCGCCTGCGGCCCGCTCTCGTCCGCGATCGGCAAGGGCACGCTGCTCGGCGGCCGCACCGGGCTCTCGCTCGGCGGCGAGACCGTCTTCCGGGGCACGGCGACCGGCGCGCTGGCGGAGCGGGTCGTGGTCGACGCCGCCGCCGCGATGCCGCTCGGCGACGACGTGCCGATCGAGCAGGCGGCGCTCCTCGGCTGCGCCGCGCTCACCGGCGTCGGTGCCGTCCTCAACGCGGCGCGACCGGACGCCGGCTTCACGGCGCTCGTGATCGGCGCGGGGGGCGTGGGCCAGTTCGTCGTCCAGGGAGCGCGACTCGCGGGGGCGGCCGAGATCCTCGTCGTCGATCCGGTCGAGGCGCGGCGCGGGCAGGCGCTCGCGCTCGGCGCCACGCGCGCCTGCGCGCCGGACGATCTGCGGGACGCGATGAAGGAGCTCGACCCCGAGGGCGTCGACTACGCCTTCGACGCGGTCGGCGCGCCGGCGACGACCAAGCTCGCGCTCCGCTGGACGCGCGGCGGGGGCACCGCGGTCGTCGTCGGCCTGCCGGCCGGCGGCGAGAAGCTCGAGCTCGACCCGTTCGAGTTCTCGAACCGGGAGAAGACGCTGACCGGGACGATCTACGGCTCCGAGGACCCGGCGGTCGCGCTGCCGCGCCTGCTGGACCTCGTCGCGGCGGGCGAGCTCGAGCTCGAGAGCCTAGTCGGCCCATCGTTCCCGCTCGACCGCGCGGACGATGCGTTCCGGGCGAGTCTCGCCGGCGAGCCCGGTCGGGTGCTCGTGGTGCCGTAGGCGGCGGCGGGTCGACCGATCGGCTCCGAGCCGCGAGCGCTGCGGGGGCAGCCGGGTGCGACCCGCGGCACGACTATCCTCTCGGCGATGACCGCAATCGCCTCCGCTGAGACGTTCGCCGTCACCAATCCCGCCACGGGTGAGGTGCTCGAGCACGTGCCCCGGCACGGGGTCGAGGAGACGCGCGCCGCGATCGCCGCGGCCGAGCGCGCCCACCCCGCCTGGCGCGCCCGCACCGCGAAGGAGCGCGCGACCGTGCTCCGGCGGCTCTCGGACCTGATGCTCGAGCGGCAGGAAGAGCTGGCGCGGCTGCTCACGAGCGAGCAGGGCAAGCCGCTCGCCGAGGCGCGCGGCGAGATCGCCTACGCCGCCTCGTTCTTCGAGTGGTTCGGCGAGGAGGCGAAGCGGGTCTACGGCGACACGATCCCGGCGCACCAGCCCGACAAGCGAATCGTCGTGCTGAAGGAGCCGATCGGCGTCACGGCCGGGATCACGCCCTGGAACTTCCCGGCCGCAATGATCACGCGCAAGGCGGCGCCCGCCCTCGCGGCCGGCTGCACGATCGTGATCAAGCCGGCCGAGCAGACGCCGCTGACCGCGCTCGCGCTCGCACGCCTCGCCGCGGAGGCAGGAGTGCCCGAGGGCGTGCTCCAGGTGGTGACCGGGGACGCCCGGGACGCGCCGGTGATCGGCGGCGAGCTGACCTCGAACGCCGCCGTTCGCAAGCTCTCCTTCACCGGCTCGACCGAGATCGGGAAGCTGCTGATGGCGCAGTGCGCCGGGACGGTGAAGAAGGTCTCGCTCGAGCTCGGCGGCAACGCGCCGTTCCTCGTCTTTGACGACGCCGACCTCGACGCCGCCGTCGAGGGCGCGATCCTCTGCAAGTTCCGTAACTCCGGCCAGACGTGCGTCTCGGCCAACCGGATCCTCGTCCAGGACTCCGTCCACGACGAGTTCGTCTCGCGCTTCGAGGCCGCGGTCGGCCGGCTCGTCGTCGGCAACGGGCTCGACGACGGCACGCAGGTCGGCCCGCTGATCGACGAGGGCGCCGTCGAGAAGGTCGAGCGCCACGTCGCCTATGCGCCCGGTGCGGGCGCCGAGCGCGTGCGCGGCGGCCGCCGGCTGGAGGGCACCTTCTTCGAGCCGACGGTGCTCACGGCCGTCGACGGCTCGATGGCGATGACCCGTGAGGAGACGTTCGGCCCGGTCGCCGGGATCCAGCGCTTCGCCGTTGAGGACGAGGCGATCAGGCTCGCGAACGACACGCCCTACGGGCTCGCGGCCTACTTCTACAGCCAGAATCTCGGCCGCGTCTGGCGCGTCTCGGAGGGTCTCGAGTACGGGATCCTCGGCGTCAACACCGGGATCATCTCGACCGAGGTGGCGCCCTTCGGCGGCATGAAGGAGTCGGGGATCGGCCGCGAGGGCTCGAAGTACGGCCTCGACGACTGGCTCGAGCTCAAGTACGTCTGCCTCGGCATATGACCTCGCTCTCGCTCTACGAGGACCTGCTCGCGCCGGGCGAGATGCTCAGGCTCGCGGCCGGCGGGCGGATCGTCTACGTCGCCTCGGGCGAGCTCGCGTCCCTGCACGCGGGCTCGGCCGCGTTCGGGGACGACGAGGCGGAGCTCGCGGCCGGCACCGACGGCGCGACCGTGCTCCGCTGGGAGCTGACCGAGTGGTCGGTCGAGGACGCCAAGCTCTCCGCGCACGTCGAGCTCGACCCGTGGGCCGACTACGCGATGCGCTGCGAGCGTGACGGCGGCCTTGCCGAGGGGCCCGGGATCGGCTGCGTCCTCCGCGGCGAGCTGTCCGTCGACGGCGAGATGGTGCAGCCGTTCGGCGCCTTCGTCGAGCCGGCCGAGGTCTCGGGGCG
>JANPKC010000033.1:0-7248 GCA_031425855.1 Actinomycetes bacterium
AACCTCGGCTCGGACATCGCGATGGCGTTCGACATCTGCCCCCCGGCCGGCGTACCGCTCGGCGAGCTCGAGGAGGCGGTGCGGCTGACGACGCTGTGGGCTGCGCGGCAGCGGGACGAGGAGCGCGCGCCAGGCCAGCTCGTCTTCGGGATCGCACAGGGAGCCGCCGACCCGGAGCTGCGCCGCCGCTCGATCGAGGAGATCGCCGCGCTCGGCTTCGACGGCCACGCACTCGGCGGCCTCGCCGTCGGCGAGAGCCGCGAGGAGATGTTCGAGGCGACCGGTTGGGCGGCACCGCTCCTCCCGGACGGGAAGCCGCGCTACTTCATGGGCATCGGCGACGCGGAGGGGATCCTGCGCGTGATCGGGGCGGGGATCGACATGTTCGACTGCGTCCTGCCCACGCGAACCGCCCGGACGGGCTCGGCGTTGACGGCGACGGGCCGGCTCAACCTGCGGAACGCGCGCTTCGCCGCCGACCCGCGGCCGCTCGAGGAGGGGTGCGCCTGCCCGGCGTGCGCGCGCTTCTCGCGCGCCTACATCCGCCATCTGGTCAATCAGGAGGAGCTGCTGGGGCTCCGCCTGCTGAGCCTGCATAATCTCCACTTCCTACTCGAACTGACCGCGGGCGCGCGGGCGGCGATCGAACGCGGCGAGCTCGAGGCCTATACGGCCGCTGCGCTCGCCCGGCTCGCCGGCGGCCCACAGGAGGAACCTTGGAACCAGGTGGGCTGATCATTCTCGTCGCGCTGTTCGCGCTCTTCTGGCTCTTCGCGATCAAGCCGCAGCGGCGCCGCCTGCAGGAGCAGCGGACGCTGCACGCGTCGGTCGGCGTCGGCGACGAGATCGTGACGATGGGCGGCCTGCTCGGCCACGTGCGGGGCGTCAACGAGGAGGACGACACGCTGGTCGTCGAGATCGCGCCCGGGACGAACGTGCGCGTCGCCAGGCGCGGCGTGGCCGCGGTTCTGCCGCCCGACGAGACCCCTGGAGCAGAGCCGTCCGAGGACGTTCGCAGCTAACCTGCTGACCGCGTGAATCGCCGACCGCACCTCACTCTCGTCGCGCTGATCGTCGCCGGGCTGATCGGCGTCGGCCTGCTCGCCGTGCCCGGCTCGCCGCTCGGCGACACGCCGACGCTCGGCCTCGATCTCCAGGGCGGCCTCGAGGTGACGCTGCAGGCGGTGCCGCCGCCGAACCGGCCGCTGCAGGAGTCGGATCTCGACCGCTCGGTCGAGATCCTCCGCGACCGCGTCGACCGCCTCGGCGTCGCCGAGCCCGAGATCCGCAAGCAGGGCGACGACCAGATCGTGATCGACCTCCCGGGCGTCAAGAACCCGGACCGCGTGATCGGGATCCTGGGCCAGACCGCGCAGCTCGAGCTCTACGACCTCGAGGCCAACCTGGCGCCGCCGTCGAACTCGGGCGGCTTCGCGGCGCCGAAGGAGTCGCTGTTCGAGCTCCTCGCGGGCCAGCAGGCGCTCGTCGACAGGGGCGCAGAGACGAGCTGGTACCTCTTCGACGACAAGAAGAAGCTGCGCGCCGGGCCGGTCACCGAGCGCGCGAAGCTGCTCGACAGCGCGGTCGTCGAGGACGCCGGGGAGAAAGGCGCCCTGCCGAAGGGTTGGCGCACGTTCGGCGTCCCGCCGAAGACCGTCGTCGTCACCTGCGGCATCGGCGAGGTGGTCTGCCCGGGCGTCGGCGTCGAGAACCCGACGCAGAACTTCTACTACCTGCTCAGGTACGACCCGAACAACGCCGACCCGGACAAGGTCGTGCCGGAGATGACCGGTGCCGACCTGAAGCTGGACGGCACCCGCCAGGACTTCGACACGACCTCGAACTCGCCGATCGTGACGATGCAGTTCACGGACGACGGCGGCGACAAGTTCGGTGAGATCACGAACCGCGAGGCCGATCGCGGCCGCGCGCGACATAACATCACCGGCGGCCAGGGCGACCCGGGCGACTCGTTCCAGCACTTCGCGATCGTGCTCGACCGTCAGATCAAGTCGTGGCCGTCGATCGACTTCGAGCAGTACCCGAACGGGATCGGCGGCACGAACGGCGCCCAGATCACGGGGATCGGCGATATCGACGAGGCGCAGGACCTCGCGCTCGTGCTCCAGAGCGGCGCCCTGCCCGTCACCTTCAAGACGCTCGAGACGACAGCGATCTCGGCGACGCTCGGCAAGGACTCGCTCAAGGAGGCGTGGCGCGCCGCGATCGCCGGCCTGCTCGTCGTCGCGCTCTTCCTGCTCGTCTTCTACCGCGTGCTCGGCGTCGTCGCCGTGATCGGCCTCGGGATCTACGCCGCCTTCCTCTACGCCGCGATTCTCGTCTTCAACGTCACTCTGACGCTGCCGGGCTTCGCCGGGATGATCCTGACGCTGGGGGTGGCCGCCGACGCGAACATCGTCATCTTCGAGCGCGTCAAGGAGGAGTACCGCGCCGGCAAGTCCGTGCGCGCCGCGATCGCGGCCGGCTACGGCAAGGGCTTCGCGACGATCATCGACGCCAACGTCGTCACGGCGATCACGGCGATGGTGCTGTTCCTCGTCGCGACCGCCGGGGTGAAGGGCTTCGCCCTGATGCTCCTTATCGGAACGCTGATCTCGCTGCTGACCGCGGTCGCCGCGACACGCGCGATCCTGGGCCTGCTCGCGGGTTTCAAGTGGTTCGACAATCCGCGGCTGATGGGCGCCCAGGGCGACCCGCCGGCCTGGATCCGGCGCGACTTCGTCGGCCTCCGCAAGATCTGGTTCGGGATCTCCGCCGCCGTGCTCGTCCTCTCGCTCGGCGCGATCGCCGTCAAGCACCTCAACCTCGGGATCGACTTCGAGGGCGGCACCAAGATCACGGCCACCGTGCCCCAGCCGGTCGCGATCGAGGACGTCCGCGCCGAGGCCGGCAAGCTCGGCCAGGAGGGTGCCCAGATCGTCGGACGCGGCAGCGTGGTCGGCGAGAAGTACCCGGGCTTCCAGATCCAGACCGAAGAGCTCACAGCCGAGGAGTCGCGCAACCTGACCCAGCGGCTCGGCCGCGCGTTCGACGCCGACTCGAGCGTCCAGACGGTGTCCGCGAGCTTCGGGCGCCAGATCGCCGAGGGCGCGATCCTCGCGATCCTCGTCTCGCTGCTCCTGATCACGATCTACATCTCGTTCCGGTTCCAGGCGAAGTTCGCGGGGCCGGTGATGCTCGCGCTGATCCACGACGTGCTGATAACGGTCGGGATCTACGCGCTGCTCGGCCGGGAGGTGACGACCGCCACGGTCGCCGCGGTGCTGACCGTGCTCGGGTACTCGATCTACGACACGATCATCATCTTCGACCGCATCCGGGAGAACATCCCGCTGATGAAGCGGGCGTCGTTCCGGACGCTTGCGAACGTGTCGCTCTGGGAGACGATCCCGCGCTCCCTGGCGACGACCTTCATCACCCTGCTGCCGATCTCGACGCTCTACTTCTTCGGCGGCGAGACGCTGAAGGACTTCGCGTTCGCGCTGCTCGTGGGAATCGGCGCAGGCTCCTACTCGTCGATCTTCATCGCCGCGCCGCTGCTCTCGTGGCTGAAGGAGCGCGAGCCGGAGTACGCCCGTCGCAAGGACGAGTCGTTCTCCGACGCCGGCTCCGTCGGCGGCCTGCTGAAGGAGGCCGAGCAGCTTGCCGCCGCGCAGCCGACGCCCGACCTGATCCCGGACGCGCTCCAGGACGACGACGACCCGGACCCGGCGGCGGACGCGGCCGCCCAGACGAAGCGCGACCGGCGCAGGCAGCGCCGCTCGACGCGGCCTCATGGCCGCGCCCGGTAACGAGGCGTTCGCGCTCCGCCAGCTCGTCGAGGAGCTGGCGGCGCAGCTGCGCTCGGGCGTCGAGAAGCTGACCGACCTGCCGCAGGAGACCGGCGAGCGGCTCGCGCGCGAGCTCGGCCTCGTCCGGCGCGAGGAGCTCGACTCGCTCGAGCTGCGGCTCGCCCAGCTCGAGCACCGGCTGAAGCTGCTCGAGAGCCGCTAGACGCGGCGGCGCCAGCGCGAGAAGACGTCCTCGAGGTCGGCGCGCATCGTGCGTGGGATCAGGACGAAGAGGCGGTCGCCGGCCTCGACGACGGTGCTGCCGCGCGGCGGGATCGTCTCGTCGCCGCGGTTGATCACCGCGATCAGCGCGGCGCGCGGCAGCCCGAGCTCGCGGACGGCCGACCCGTTGACGGCGTGGTCGCCCGCGACGGCGAAGTCGACCAGCTCGAGCTTGCTCAGCGGCCCGACCTCGAGCGGCGCCTCGTGCACGGGCGGGGCGGGGGCGATCAGCCCGAGCCGGGCCGCCACGTGCTCCAGCGTCGTCCCCTGAACGATCGCCGAGACGACGACGACGAAGAAGACGGCGTTGAAGATCGTCTCCTTGTGAGGCACGTCCGAGGAGAGGACGAATGTCGCGAGCACGATCGGTACGGCTCCCCGCAGGCCGGCCCAGCCGAGCAGGACCCGGTCGCGGCCCGTGAAGTCGTTCAGCGCCGTCGAGGCCCAGACCGAGGCCGGACGCGCGACGAGCATCAGCAGCAGCGCGAGCGCGAGCCCCGGAACGGCGACGTCGGGCAGGTCGGAGGGGAAGACGAGGAGGCCGAGGACCGTGAAGAGCGCCACCTGCGCCGTGAAGGCGAGCCCTTCGTGGAAGGAGACGAGGTGGCGGCGGTAGCGGGACGGCGTGCTGCCGACCGCGAGCCCGACGAGGTAGACGGAGAGGAAGCCGCTGCCGCCGATCACGTCGGCGACGCCGAATGCGAGTGCCGCCGCGGCCAGCGAGGCAACCGGGGCGAAGGCGCCGATCGAGTGGGGAAGCCGCCCGAAGACCCAGGTCGCGAGCGCCCCGAGCACGACGCCGACGACGAGGCCGAGCCCGAGCTGCTGCACGATCAGGAGCATCAGGTCGTCGATCCCGTAGTCGTCCGGCCGCTCGATCCAGGCGATCAGGCCGAGCGTGAGCGCGATCGCCATCGGGTCGTTGCCGCCCGACTCGGCCTCGAGCGTGCGCGCGAGCCTGCGACGGATGTGGGTGAAGCGGAGCGTCGAGAAGACCGCCGCAGCGTCCGTGGACGAGACGACGGCGCCGAGCAGCACCGACTCGAGCCAGGAGAGGTCGAAGAGAAAGTAGGCGGCAACGCCCGTCAACACGGCGCTGACGACGACGCCGATCGTGCTCAGGAGCGCCGCCGGCGCGGCCACCTGGCGCAACCGGCGCCACGAGGTCTGCAGGCCGCCCTCGTAGAGGATCAGTGCGAGGCCGATGATCCCGACCTCGCGCGCGAGCGCCGCGTCGTCGAACTCGATCCCGCCGGGACCGTCCGAGCCGAGCAGCATCCCGATCGCGAGGAACGCGGAGAGGACGGGCAGCCCGGTGCGGGCGGCGCCGAGCGCGACGACGATGCTCCCCGCGAGGATCGCGCCGACGATCAGGAGCAGAAGGCCTTCGTCCACCGCCTTATCCTCGCCGGTGGGAGTTGATGGCGCCGCGTGGAACACTTCCCGCATGGCGACTCGCCCGCGCGCGCGCAAGATCGGCCGGCTCTCGGAGATCGCCCAGGTCGCGGTCCGCCACGGCTTCGGCTACTTCTTCGAGCGGCACAAGCTGACCGACCTGCTCCCGTGGACGGCGCGCGTCGAGCCCGGTGCCGAGGCCGCTGTGGGCTCGGAGCGGGGGCGGCACCTGCGCGAGATGCTCGACGAGCTCGGGCCGACCTTCGTCAAGTTCGGCCAGCTGCTCTCGACGCGTCCCGACGTCGTCCCGCCGGACATCGTCGCCGAGCTGCGCAGCCTCCAGGACGACGTGACCCCGTTCCCGTTCGCGCAGGTGCGCGAGGTGGTCGAGGAGGAGCTTGGGCTCACGCTCGAGCAGGCGTTCATCGAGTTCGGCGAGCGGCCGATCGCGGCCGCGTCGATCGGTCAGGTGCACCGCGCCGTGCTGCCGAACGGAGACGCGGTCGTGGTGAAGGTGCAGCGGCCGAACGCGCCGCGCCAGATCGAGAACGACCTCGCGCTGCTCTACCAGGCGGCCCGCCTGATCCGCGAGCGGGTGCGCGCGCTCGACTTCATCGACGTCAACGACCTCGTCGACGAGTTCGCTCGCTTCATCCGCCAGGAGCTCGACTACAAGCTCGAAGCGCGCCACGCCGAGACGTTCAGGCGCAACTTCGAAGCTTCCGACACGGTCGTCGTGCCGAAGGTCTACTGGGACTACTCGGGCGTGCGGATGCTGACGCTCGAGTTCATCGACGGCGTCCAGCTCGCCGATCTCGAGCTGGAGGAGACGGCGCTCGACGCCCGCCGCGAGCTCGCCTACCGCGTCACGGACACGTGGATGGAGATGATCTTCCGCCACGGCTTCTTCCACGCCGACCCGCATCCGGCGAACGTGCTCGTGCTGGAGGGAGGCAAGATCGGCCTCGTCGACTTCGGCCTGGTCGGCAAGCTCACCGACGAGGACATGGCGCGGCTGACGCGCCTCTTCATCGATGCCGCCACCGAGAACGTCGACGCGCTCCCGCGCCGGCTCGCCGAGCTCGGCGTCCGCTATCCGAAGGAGCGGGAGGACGAGTTCGCGAGCGAGCTGCGCGAGCTCTTCTACCGCTACTACGGCGCCAGCCTCGCCGACATCGACCCGATCCAGGTGATCCGCGAGGGATTCGGGCTGATCTACTCGATGAACCTGCGCCTGCCGACGCGCTTCGTGCTGCTCGACAAGGCGATCGCGACGCTCGGCTCGGTCGGCGTCGAGCTCTATCCCGCGTTCAACGTGTTCGAGGTCGCGCGGCCGTACGCGCGCGAGCTCATGCTCGAGCGGTTCTCGCCCGTGCGGCTCGCGACGCGGGCGCAGAAGCGGGGGCGGGAGCTGTACGAGATCGCGAACGAGCTGCCGTACCAGGTGCACGACGTCCTCCAGGAGATCCGCGACGGCCAGATCGAGGTCGGGTTCGTCCACAAGGGGCTCGACGAGTTCATGCACAAGCTCGACGTCATCTTCAACCGGCTCGTGATCGCGCTCGTCGTCGCCGGCGGCCTGCTCGGCTCGTCGCTGATCGGGATCCTCGCCACCGACGGCCCGCAGCTCTTCGGGATCCACTTCCTCTCGGTTGCCGGGTTCATCATGTCCGGCGTGCTGGGGGCGTGGTTGCTCGTCGGCGTGCTGCGCAGCGGGCGGATTTGACAGCTACTCGTCGACCATGACGTCTGTTCGCGTCGGCTTTGGCGTTGCGATCGC
>JANPKC010000034.1:0-5464 GCA_031425855.1 Actinomycetes bacterium
TCTCCTTCTCCTCCCGCGAGTGTGGCGCGTGGTCGGTCGCGACGCAGGCGATCGTGCCATCGCGGAGCGCGCCGATCAGCGCCTGCCGGTCCTCGTCGGCGCGCAGCGGCGGGTTCATCTTCAGGTTCGGGTCGAGCGAGCGGACCGCCTCGTCGGTGAGGACGAGATGGTGCGGCGTCACTTCCGCCGTCGCGTCGATCCCGCGATCGTGCGCGCGGCGGAGCGCGCCGACCGACTCCTTCGCGGAGAGGTGCATCAGGTGCAGCGGCCGGCCCTCGAAGCCTGCGAGCGAGAGGTCGCGCTCGACCATCGCGCTCTCGGCGAGCGAGGGGTACGGGGCGAAGCCGAGCTCGGCGCAGACGGCGCCCTCGTGCACCTGGCCGTCGCGCGAGAGCGTCGGCTCCTCGCAGTGGAGCGCGAGCGTTCGGCCGGTGACGGCGCCGTACTGGAGCGCGCGGCGCATCAGCCCCGCCGAGGTGACCGGGCGGCCGTCGTCGGTGAAGGCCGCCGCCCCCGCGTCGGCGAGCTCACCCATCTCGGTCAGCTCCTCGCCGCCGAGCCGCTTCGAGATCGCGGCCATGAAGCCGGTGGGAACGAGAGCGTCGCGCTTCGCCGCCTGGACGAGCGAGCCGAGGACGGCGGCCGAGTCGACGACCGGGTCGGTGTTCGGCATCGCCAGGATCGCGCAGTAGCCGCCGGCGGCGGCCGCGGCGGTCCCGGACGCGATCGTCTCCTCGTCCTCGCGGCCGGGCGAGCGCAGATGGACGTGCGGGTCGACGAAGGCCGGGGCGAGCACGTGTTGCGTGGCAGCCGCCGGCTCGATCGCGGAGATGACGCCGTCGGTGATGGTGACCGTCACGCACTCGCCGCCCACCAGCCTGCCTGCCAGCGCGAGGCTGTCCGAGCGGCCGTTGCGGCAGAAGAGCGTGCTCATGCGACGGCCGCCGTCTCGTGCGCCGGCACGTCCGCGGCGAGCAGGTCGTGCAGGACGGCCATCCGCACCGCGACCCCCGCGCGCACCTGTTCGCGGATCAGCGAGTCGGCCGAGTCGGCGACGCGGCCGTCGATCTCGACGCCGCGGTTGATCGGCCCGGGGTGCATCACCTTCTGGCCCGGCCGCACCCGTTCCGGCGTGACTCCCCAGCGTGCGGCGTACTCGCGCAGGCTCGGGACGAAGGCCGACTCCATCCGCTCCCGCTGCATCCGGAGCACGTAGACGACGTCGGCATCCGCGATCGCGGCGATGTCGGTCGCCGTCGAGCAGCCCATCGCCTCGATCCCCCGCGGGATCAGCGTCGGCGGGCCGACGAGCGTCGTGTGCGCCCCGAAGAGGGCGAGCGCCTGGATCAGCGAGCGCGCGACGCGGCTGTGGAGGACGTCGCCCACGATCGCGACGTGCAGGCCGTCGAGCCGGCCCAGCGCCTCCCGCATCGTGAAGAGATCGAGCAGCGCCTGCGTCGGATGCTGGTGCTTGCCGTCGCCGGCGTTCACGACCGCCGCCCCCGAGTAGCGGGCGACGAGCTGCGGCGCGCCGATCTGCGGGTGGCGGACGACGATCGCGTGCGGCTCGTACTGCGCGAGAGTCAGCACGGTGTCCTTGAGCGACTCGCCCTTCTCGACCGACGAGCCGGACGCCTTGAGCGACATCACGTCGGCGGACAGCTTCTTCGCGGCGAGCTCGAAGCTGGACGAGGTGCGGGTCGAGGACTCGAAGAAGAGGCTGAGCACGAGCTTCCCCCGGAGCGTCGGAAGCTTCTCCTCCACGCCCTGGAGGGCCGCTGCGGTCTCGAGGATCCGCTCGGCGTCGTCGCGGGTGAGGTCCGCGACCGAGAGCAGGTGCCTCATTGCGCCTCCTCCGGCGCGCCGACGAGGAGGATCCGGTCGGCGCCGTCGATCTCGGTCAGCTCGACCTGGATCCGCTCGCTGCGGGCGGTCGGCAGGTTCTTGCCGACGTAGTCGGGGCGGATCGGTAGCTCGCGGTGGCCGCGGTCGACGATGACGGCGAGCTGCACCCGTGCAGGGCGGCCGTGATCGAACAGCGTCTCGATCGCGGCGCGGATCGTGCGGCCGGTGTAGAGGACGTCGTCGACGAGGACGACCGTCATCCCCTTCAGCTCGAAGTCGAGCGCGGTGGCGTGGACGACGGGCTGCTCGCGGCCGGCGACCGTGTCGTCGCGATGGTGGGTGATGTCGACCGCGCCGAGCTCGACCTCCTCCCCGCTCCGCTCCTCGATCAGCGCGACCAGGCGCTCGGCGATCGGGACGCCGCGGGTGTGGATGCCGACGAGCGCGAGGCGGCCGAGGTCGTCGTTGCGCTCGATGATCTCGTGCGCGATCCGCGAGAGCGTGCGCTCGAGGCCGTCGGCGTCCAGCAACGTCTTGACCGCGGTGCGGTCGGGGCTGTGCGTATTCATTCCCATCCTTTCCGGCCTCTCTGGACCGGGTTAAAGGGTCGAGCGTGATCCTAGCGTGTGCGGCGGACGGTCAGTGTGCGGTCGGGCCGTCCGGCTCGGTCATGCGCCGGAGGCCACTTCCGGCCTCGGCAGTCGTGCGCCGCGTTTCACGAGCTCGGGAGTGCCCCGCTCCCGGAACGGCACGTCGATCAGGTCGAAGTCTCGCGGCACGACCGTGTCGGCGAACACCGTCCGGGCCTCGCGCTCGACGTCGCCGCCGCTGTAGCGGCTGGAGCTGTGCGTGAGCGCGAGCAGCCGCACGTTCGCGTCCTGCGCGACCCGCGCCGCCTCGAGCGCGGTCGAGTGCTCGGTCTCGCGGGCGCGCTCCGCCTCGTCCTCGCAGAAGGTCGCCTCGTGGACGAGCAGGTCGGCGCCGAACGCGGCGGCGGCGACGTGATCCGACGGCGCCGTGTCCCCCGTGAGCACCACCTTGCGGCCCGGGCGTCCCTGCCCGAGCACCGCCGCCGGAGTGACGACGCGCCCGTCCGCGAGCGTCACAGGCTCGCCTCTCTGCAGGGCGCCGCGCTCCCGGCCGGGCGGCACACCGAGCGCGTCGGCGGCCTCGACGTCGAATCTGCCCGGCCGCTCCTGCTCGACCAGCGCGTACCCGATCGCGTCGCGCCCGTGCCGGGCGGGGAACGTGCGCAGCTCGTAGCCGTCGCGCGCGAGGACGGCCTCCGGGGCGAGCTCGACGAGCTCGACCTCGAATGTGAGCCGCCCGAAGACGCGCCGCAGGGACTGGAACAGCTCGTCGAGGCCCCGCGGGCCGTACACCGTCACCGGCAGCTCGCGCCCCCGCAGCGCGAACGTCTTCAGCATCCCGGGGAGGCCGAGGAAGTGGTCGGCGTGGAAGTGCGTCAGCAAGATCTCCTGCAGGTCGACGAGGCCGAGATCCGACCGCAGCAGCTGCCGCTGCGTCCCTTCGCCGCAGTCGACGAGCAGCCGCTCGCCGCCGCGCCGGATCAGCGTCGCCGAGGGTGCGCGGCGCGCTGTCGGCATCGAGCCTGCGGTGCCGAGGAAGACGACGTCGAGGTCCATCGTCCGATTCTAGGTTGGGGGCTCGTGAACCCCGTCGAGATGTCGATATCGCGTCGTGCGCAGGAGGGACGTCTCACGCTCGCGAGCCGATCTCGCACGCTCGCTGACCCTGCTGAAGGTCTTCTTGCTCGCCAGTCGCTGTGGAGCTGACCTGAAGTTCGCGCTCTGTCGTGGCGAGATCCCGTAGCGTCCTCGTATGCGGCACGAGCGGATCACCGACGACGCGAAGGGCTGGTTCGCAGGCCCCTGGAACAGCGACCTCGCTGTTTCCGTCGGCTTCGCCAACGAGGGGATCGACGAGCCGCACGTTCATTCACAGATCACGGAGATCTACCTCGTCGCGCGCGGCACGTCGTCCATCCGCGTGGAGAACGAGACAGTCGAAGTGCGTGAGGGTGACGCGCTCATCATCGAGCCGGGCGAGGCGCACACCTTCCTCTCCAGCTCCGACGACTACCTCCACTTCGTGATCCACACGCCGGGCCTGGCCGGGGAAGCCGCGCGGATCGAGAAGCGCCTCATCCCGCGCGCCCAGCTCGGCCTCTAGTCCTTCTCGATCGACTCCGTCTCGGACGCCTCGATAGCCGACGCCTGTGCGCCCACTTCAATCCCCGCCCCCGCTACGGCAGGACGAGCACCTGGCCGGGGACGATCGTCGCGCCCTTCAGCCCGTTGCGCTCCTTGATCTCCCAGATCCCCTGCCGCGGGTCGTCGTAGCCGCTCGAGGCGATCGACCAGAGCGTGTCGTGCGCTTGCACGACGTAGCGCTGCTCCGGCCCGGAGGCATCGGAGGAACGGGCGAACGCGGCCCAGAGAAAGATGCCGACGACCGCGAGCATGAGGATCCGTCCGAACATGTGTTCGCCATGATGCACGAACACGTGTTCGCTGTCAAGTAGCTCAGCCGTCCGCGCGCGGCCGGCGCACGACGGTGACGACGATCGCGAGGACGGCCAGCACGAGAGCGACGGCCGAGAGGCCGATCGAGACCCGATCGTCGTTCACGAGGGCGGCCGCGATCAGCAACGGGACGACGACGAGCCCGACCTTGCGGTAATTCGTGAGCACACCACGACTCTAGAGCGACGCGAGCACTGCGTCGAGGATCCGGTCGGCCCCGAAGCGCACCGGATCGTCGGCGGTGAGGCCCGTCTCGGCCTCGGCGCGGGCGATCGCCGCGCGGGCCTCGTCCTCGGAGAGGTCGCGCGTGTTGAGCGCGACGGCGGCCACGCGCGCCTTGCGCGCGGGCAGCGAGATCCACTCGTGCAACTCGACGAGCTCGGGCAGCGGCAGCAGCGGATGGCCGGGATAGCCGTCGACCTCGGTCGTCCCGGCCTGGTGGCAGAGGACGAAGGCGTGCGGCGCCGAGCCGTGGATCAGGCCGAGCGTCACGCCCGAGTAGGCGGGATGCGTGACGGCGCCCTGGCCCTCGACGAAGAGCAGCTCTCCCCCGCGCTCGTAGCCCTCGACGACGAGCTGCTCGGCGGCGCCGGCGATGAAGTCGGAGACGACGGCGTCGACGGCGATCCCCCAGCCTGCGATCGCGATCCCGGTCTGGCCGGTCGGGACGAAGCGCGACTCGATCCCGCGCGCCTTCGCCGCACGGTCGAGCTCGAGCGAGACGGTCATCTTCCCGATCGCGCAGTCGGAGCCGACCGTGAGGACGTTCCGCGTCGGCTGCTCGAGGTTCGCTCCCGTCGGGACGTTCAGGCCGGCGGGCGGACGGCGGAGGTCGCGCAGCTCGACGCCGTGGCGGGCCGCGAGCGCGGTCAGCTCCTCGTCGTCGCCGAGGAACTCGTGCAGGCCGTTCTCGACGTTCAGGCCGCTCGCGACGGCGCTCCGGAGCAGCTCGCGCCACTCGGGCGGGAACCGGCCTCCGGCCGTTGCAACGCCGACGAGCGCCGTCGTCGGATCGAAGCCGAGCGCGTCGTCGACCGAGCCCACGACCGGCACGCCGCTCTGGGTCTCCCCCG
>JANPKC010000035.1:0-11297 GCA_031425855.1 Actinomycetes bacterium
CGCGCCACCGCGGGCGTCACCATCGAGCTTGGTCAGGACGACCCCGTCGAACGCGACGCGCTCCTGGAAGGCCTCGGCGACGTTCACCGCCTCCTGACCCGTCATCGCGTCGAGGACGAGCAGGATGTTGAGCGGCTTGACGGCGTCTCGCACCCGAGCGAGTTCGTCCATCAGCGCCTCATCGACGTTCAGGCGTCCGGCCGTATCGACGATCACGACGTCGAGCCCATCGGCCTTCGCGCGTTCGAGGCCTTCGGCCGCAGCGCGCACCGGATCCTGCGTGTCCGTGCGGTAGACCGGGATCGAGATCTGCTTGCCGAGCTGCTCGAGCTGATCGATCGCCGCCGGCCGCTGCAGGTCGGCCGCGATCAGCGCCGGCTTCTTCCCGTCCTTGCGCAGCAGGAGGGCGAGCTTGGCCGACGTCGTCGTCTTGCCCGAGCCCTGGAGGCCGGCCATCAGGATCACGGTCGGCGGCTTCCCGGCGAAGGCGAGACGCGAGTCGCCGGAGCCCATCAGCGAGGTCAGCTCCTCGTGGACGATCTTCACGACCTGCTGGCCCGCGTCGAGCCCCTTCAGCACGTCCTGGCCGGTCGCTCGCTCCTTGACCTGGGCGACGAAGTCCTTGACGACCTGGAAGTTGACGTCCGCCTCGAGGAGCGCGAGCCGGATCTCGCGCATCGCCTTCGAGATCGCCTCCTCGTCGAGGCGGCCCTTGCCCCGGAGGTCGCCGAGTGCGTGCTGGAGCTTGTCGGAGAGGGTGTCGAACACGGCTCGTCAGTGTAGATGCGCCGCGGGCGATGCCTCTCCGCCCGTGACCGCCGGGGACGTGTCGGGTCCTGGCCCCGCCATGGCCGCAGCGGACGGTGGCGTGCTAGCCGGCGACGAGTGCGCGGGCGAAGTCGTGCGGGTCGAACGGGCGCAGGTCGTCGATGCCCTCGCCGACGCCGATCAGCTTCACCGGCAGGCCCAGCTCGTAGGCAATCGCGACCGCGATCCCGCCCTTCGCGGAGCCGTCGAGCTTCGTCAGCGCGACGCCGGTGACGCCGGCCGTCTCGCCGAAGAGGCGCGCCTGCTGGAGGCCGTTCTGGCCGGTGGTGGCGTCGACGACGAGCAGCGTCTCGTGCGGTGCCCCCTCGAGCCGGCTCTCGATCACGCGGCGCACCTTCGCCAGCTCCTCCATCAGGTTCGACTGCGTGTGCAGGCGGCCGGCAGTGTCCACGATCGCCACGTCCTTCCCGCGAGCGCGAGCCGCCTCGACCGCGTCGTAGGCGACCGCGGCCGGGTCGGCGCCCTGGGCGGCGCCGACGAAATCGGCCTGCGCGCGCTCGGCCCAGATCTCGAGCTGCTCCTCGGCCGCGGCACGCCAGGTGTCGGCGGCGCCGAGGAGGACGGTGCGGTCGTGCTCGCGGAGCTTCTGCGCCAGCTTCCCGATCGTCGTCGTCTTGCCGGTGCCGTTGACGCCGACGACGAGGATCACGCTCGGGCTGCCGGGCAGGTTGAGCGTCCCCGGCTCGCCCAGCATCTCGGCGATCTCCTCCGCGAGCGCGGCGTTCAGGTCGGTCAGCTCGTTGCGGGCCTCGAGCCTTCGCACGAGCTCGGCGGTGGCGCGGACGCCGACGTCTCCCTGGATCAGCGCCTCCTCGAGCCGCTCCCAGTCCTCGTCGTTGCCCGGGTCGAAGGTCGCGGCCGCGAGCTCGCCGGTCAGGGCGCGGCGGCTCTTGCCGAGCGAGTCGCGCAGGCGGCCGAAGAAGCCCGCGCGCTCCTCCGCCGTCTCCTCCGGCCCCTCCGCGTCTCCCAGCAGCTCCGACCAGCTTCTCGCCATCGGCGCGGAACGTTAGCCTCAGCTCATGGTCGCGTGGGAGCGGGTGGCGGAGATTGCGCGTGAGCTGCCCGAGATCGAGGAGACGACGTCGTGGGGGAAGCCGTCGTTCGCGGTGCGCGGGAAGAAGTTCGCGGGGCTCTCCACCCGCCACGAAGGCGCGATGTGGACGCGCTGCGACCGGGAGGAGCGGCCGCTCCTCGTCGCGTCGAACCTCGATGCGTACCGGCTGACACCGCACTTCGAGGCCTCGCCCGCCTACCTGCTGATCTGGCTCGAGCACATCGACGAGGACGAGGTGCGCGAGCGCCTGATCGACGCGTGGCTGATCCAGGCGCCGAAACGCCTGGCCGCGCAGCACGAGTTCGACTAGTTCGCGACCGCGACGGCGTCTTCGCGAGGGAGCCGCCGCGAGACGACCTGGCTGACACCGTCGCCGCCCATCGTGACGCCGTAGAGGACGTCGGCGGCTTCCATCGTCCGCTTCTGGTGCGTGATCACGACGAACTGGGCGCGGTCGGCGTAGCGGCGCAGGAGCTCGACGAAGCGGCCGATGTTGGCGTCGTCGAGCGCGGCCTCGACCTCGTCGAGGAGGTAGAACGGGCACGGCTTCGCGAGGAAGAGCGCGAACAGGAACGAGATCGCGCCGAGCGCCTTCTCGCCGCCCGAGAGCATCCCGAGCCGGGTGATCTTCTTGCCCGCCGGGCGCAGCTCGACCTCCACCCCGGTCTCGCCGCCCTCCTCCTCCGGCTCGACGAGGCGCAACCGGCCCTCGCCGCCGGGGAAGAGCGTCGCCGCGACCTCCTCGAAGTGCTCGGCGACGGCGGCGACCGTGTCCGCGAAGCGGCGCTCGACCGTGTCCGCCAACTCGTCGCGGAGGTCGGCGAGCTCCTTCAGGCTCCGCTCCAGGTCCTCGCGCTGCGTCTCGAGCTCGGCGAGCCGCTCCTTCTCGGCCTCGTACTCCTCCTTCGCGAGCGGGTTGACCTGCCCGAGCTGGATCCGCCGCTGCTCCAGGCGCTCCGCCCTCGTCGCGAGCTCGTCGCGCTCGTCGCCTTCGGCCGGGTCGGCCGCAGCCTCCTGCAGCCGGCGGCGCGCGTCGGCGGCCTCGGCCTCGATCCGCGTCAGCTCGATCTCGATCTCGGTCGAACGCTGGGCCGCGTCCTCGGCGCCCTGGCGCAGCTCCACCTCGGCGGCGCCGAGGTCGCGCAGTGCCGCACCGAGCTCGCCCGTGCGGCTCGCGCCCGCGTCCACCCGTGCACGGAGCGGCGCCTCGAAGCGGATCGCGGCTGCAGCGGCAGCGGTCAGGGCTTCGTCGAGCCGCTCCGCGCCGTCGTGGATGCGGCGAAGCAGGTCGGCGTCGAGCGCCGCCGCGCGGCGCGCTCCCGTCGCGGCCTGCGCGGTTGCGGCCGCCCGTGCGGCCTCGCCGGCCTCCGCGGCCGCGGCAGCGAGCCGCTCTGCCTCTGCGGTCAGCTCCCGCGCGTCCCGCTCGACCTCGTCCCGCTCCGACTCGTCCACCTGCAGGATGCGGATCTGGCCTTCGCCGCCGAGGCGGACGCGTGCCAGCTCGGCGGCCGCCGCGCGCTCGTTCGCCCTCGTCGACGCGGCCCGCGCCTCGTGCTCGAGCGCTCCCACGCGCGCAAGCTCGGTGGCGAGCTCGCCCGCCCGCTCCGTGCCGGCGTCGGCTCGCCCCCGCAGCGGCTGCTCGAGCCGCGCGGCGACGGCGACCGCGGCCAGCAGCGCCTCGTCGAGACGCTGTACGCCGGCCGAGATCCGCTTCAGGAGCGCGGGATCTGCCGAACGCGCGGCCCGCAGATGCGCGACCTGGGCGTAGGCGGCCTCGGCCTGCTCGGCCGCGTCCGTAGCCTGCGCCGCCGCAAGCTCCGCGATCTTCGCCTGCGCGCCGAGCTCTTCGACCTCGGCCTCGAGCGCGCGGCGCCTCGTCTCGAGCTCCAGCAGGACGGCCTCCGCCGCCTCGCCCGCGAACCAGAGCTCGCCTCGCTGCGGGTCGAAGCCGAAGCCCTCGTCGGTGACCGCGGGGACGGTCGAGGCCAGCAGCTGCTCGAGCGGGACGACGGGCAACTCGGCGACGCGCTCGGCCGGGCGCTTGCCGATCAGCACGCTGAGGCTTCCCACGCCGGCGTCTCGGGCGCGCTGCAGCAATGACAGGCCGGAGGCCGCGTCGTCGGCGACGACGGCCGAGGCGCGCCAGGCCAGGGCGGCGGCGACGGCCCGCTCCGTTCCGGGCTCGACGTCGAGCAGCGAGAGGGCCAGCGCGGCGCCTTCGTCGGCGAGCATCCGCGCCGCAGGCGGGATCCCCTCGCGCTCGGCCAGCGCACGGTCGAGAGCGGCAAGGCGTTCCTTCGCGAGCGCTACGCGCCCTGCAAGATCGTCGCGGGTGTGCGCCGCCACACGCGCGGCGGCGGTCACCTCGTTGGCCGTGGCCTCGAGCTCCGCCGGCGACGGCCCCGGGCGCCTCGACGCCGCGTCGGCCTCCGCCAGCTCGACGCGGACCCGCTCGCGCAGCGCCGAGACCGACTCGGCGCGCATGCCGATCCGCTCGCGCGCCGTGCCGAGCCGGTAGAGGGCGGCGGTCGCCCCCTCCCGGCCGCCGGCCGCGTCGGCCAGCTCCGATTCGATGCCGCGACGCTCGTTCCTGAGTGCGTCGAGGCGCTCCTCGGCACGAGCGGCGGCGGCGCGCTCGAGGGACGCGAGCCGCTCCTGCGCCGAACGAGCGCGCTCGGCCGCCGCTCCGCCGGCCGCGGCAGCGGCCCGCGCTGCTGCGGTCGCCTCGGCCGAGGCACGCTCGAGCTCGCGCGTGGATGCATCCGTGACCTCGCTCGCGGCCGCCTCCGCCTCTCCGAGATCTCCCTTCACCCCCGCGAGCAAGGCCTGCGCGCCCTCCTGGCGGATCGCGATCCGCTCGGTCGCTCCTTGGAGCCGATAGAGCGCCTTGATCGCGGCCTCGCGCTTGCCCGCGGCGTCGGCGAGCTCCTCCTCGGCCGCGTGCCGCTCGGCGAGCAGCGCGGTCAGCTTCTCCTGGGCCCCGCGGCGCGCGAGGCCGGCGGCGGTCTTGCGCTCCTCGGCGGCATCGCGGCGCGCGTCGGCGGCTGCGAGGTCGAGCTCCGCGATCCGGGCGCGCAGGCCCGCAATCTCGCCCGCGAGCTTCTCGGCCCGCTCGGCCGCCGTCGCCTGCAGCGCCAGTGGGCGCAGTCGCTTCCGCACCTCGGCCTCGACGTCGCGCGCCCGCTCGACCTGGATCCCGACGCGGTTCAGCTTCAGCTCGGCGCGGTGCTTGCGCCGCTTGAACTTGCCGAGACCGGCCGCCTCCTCGACGAGCTCGCGGCGCTCCTCCGGCTTGGACGCGAGCACTGCCTCGACCTTTCCCTGGCTGACGATCGAGTGCATCGAGCCGCCGAGGCCGACGTCGGCGAGCAGCTCGACGAGATCGGTGCGCCGCACCTGCGCCTTGTTGACGAGGTACTGCCCCTCGCCACCGCGGTGCAGCCGCCGCGCGATCGAGACCTCCGAGAAGTCGAGCTCGCCGAAGTCGCCGCTCTCGTTGTCGAAGACGAGCTCGACCTCGCAGCTGTCGGCGGGCGTGCGGCCCTCGGCGCCGTTGAAGAGGACGTCGTCGGGCTTCTCCGCGCGCAGCTCCGACGGGGTCAGGGAGCCGGCGGCCCAGACGATCGCGTCGGCGACGTTCGACTTCCCGGAGCCGTTCGGGCCGACGACGACCGCGACACCGGGCTCGAGCTTCAGCTCCAGGGTGTCCGGAAACGACTTGAAGCCGCGCAGGCGGAGAGAGCGCAAATGCACGGGCGGGAGGCTAGCGGCCGCCGCGGACGGCGACCGCCCACGCTCTACGCCTCCTCGGCCATCCCGAGTACGTCGTCCCGCGTCATCTTCCCGACCAGCTCGGGATGCGCTTCGCCGACGTGCCGCTCCACTTTCTGGACGAGCTCGTCGTCGCTCTGGGCCCGCACGACCTCGCCGCACTCGCAGTTGATCACCTTGCCCATCGTTCCTCCTCTCTCAGTAGGTCAGGACGCGATCGCTCTCGAGCGCGAGCTCGACGAGTCGCGCCGGCAACGCCGCCTCCGCTTGGCCGTTCGGCTCGAACCCGCGCGCCTTGCTCGAGTTGCCGGAGACATAGAAGCGGCCGCCGCCGGTCACGATCGCGTCGTAGGACTCCCGCAGGCTGCCTGTACCGAGCCCGACGAGGCTGTCGAGCACCGGCTCGCGCAGGAGCTGAACCGCGTCGCCCGCGAGAAACAGCGCCACCTCGTGACCCTGGTCGATGGCGGCACGGCCGACGAGGAAGCCGAGCGCGGCCCGGGTAGGAGCCTCCGGGCCATGTGTGAGGTTGATCAGGAGCTTGGCCATGGGTGCGATTGTCGTCGACACGACTTGCGGTTACCTTGGCGAAATCTTGGGCGAGACGCGCATCCACCTCTGCGGCCGGTTCGTCGCGCGAGTCGACGGCCGGCGGATCGAGGAGGCGCTGCCCGGGCGTCAGGGCCGGCTCGCCTTCGCATACCTCGCCGCGAACAGGGGACGCACGGTCACCCGCGACGAGCTCGTCGACGCCCTCTGGAGCGAGGCCGCCCGCTCGGACCGGCTCAGCCCGCTGCTCTCGAAGCTTCGCCAGGCGGTGCAGCTCGACGGGCGCGGCGACGTCCGCCTCGCTCTTCCCGACGGTGCCTGGATCGATCTCGAGGCGGCCGCCGAGGGCCTCCACCGGGCGGAGAGCGCGGTCGCGCAGGGCGACTTCGCCGGCGCCTGGGGGCCGGGACGCGTCGCCCAGCACGTCGCGACACGAGCGTTCCTGCCCGGAGAGGACGCACCCTGGATCGACGCGCAGCGCCGGCGGCTGGAGGAGATTCTCGTCCGCTCGCTCGAGCTCGTCGGGCGCGCCTGCGTTGCGATCGGCGGTGGCGAGCTCGACACGGCGGAACGGGCGGCCCGGCAGCTGATCGAGCGGGTGCCGTACCACGAGAGCGGACACAGGCTGCTGATGGAGACGCTCGAGGCGCGGGGCAACACCGCGGAGGCCCTGCTCGTGTACGAGGCACTGCGACGGCGCCTGCGCGACGAGTTGGGGGCCGCCCCAAGCTCGTCGACGCAGGCTCTACACCGCCGTCTCTTGGGCTAGCAGCGGCCGGTGGCACCCCCATGCCATTGGATCCGACGTGCGTGCTCTCCCTCAGCCGTTCCTCGATGCACGCCAGACGATGACGGATGTCGCCAGCGTTGACATCGGTCGGAAGGCGGATCTGCACGTCATCCGCAAGGATGAGGCGTCAGGCGCCGATCGCGGCCAGCGCCTGCTTGGCGGCCTCCTGCTCGGCTTCCTTCTTCGTCCGTCCGGTGCCCGCCCCGAGCTCCTCGCCGTCGATCTGGGCGGCGCACGAGAAGTGGCGCTCGTGGGCCGGCCCCTCGACGTCGACGACGACGTAGTTGACGCTCCGGCCCGACTTCGCGAGCGCCTCCTGGAGCTCCGTCTTGTGGTCGACGTGCGTCGTCCGCGCGTACTCGATCCGGTCGGAGAACGCCGCGACGATCGCCGGCGCGATCGGCCCGTAGCCGTGCTCGAGGAAGAGCGCGGCGATCGCGGCCTCGAGCAGCGCGGCGGTCACGTTCCGGCTCTTGACGATGCGCGAGAGCTCGTCCCCGGCCAGAGCCTCGCCTGCGGCCTCGGAGAGCCGCTCGCCCATCCTCAGCTCGCGCGCGACCGCGGCGCAGCTCTGGCGCGAGACGACGTGCGACCGGATCTTCGCGAGCCGCCCCTCGGATGCCTCCGGATAGCGGTCGTACAGCTCCTTCGCGATCGCCAGCTCGAGCACGCTGTCGCCGAGGAACTCCAGCCGCTCGTACGACGACGCCCGGTCGGGCGCCCAGGAGGTGTGCGTGAAGACGTGCTCGATCCGCTCGCGCGGCAGCGCGTCGATCAGGCGACCGAGCTCGGTCGGGTCGCCGGTCGGGATCGCGCTGCTACTGGTGCGAGGAGACGTAGTCGACGGCCTGCCCCACGGTCGTGATCTTCTGGGCGTCCTCGTCCGAGATCTTGATCCCGAACTGGTCCTCGAGCTCCATGATCAGCTCGACGAGATCGAGCGAGTCCGCGTCCAGGTCCTCCTGGAACGACGCCTCCTCGTTGATCTCGGTCTCCTCGACTCCGAGCTGCTCGGTCAGGACTTCCTTGACCCGCTCGAAGACTTCCTCACGCGACGCTGCCAAATCGACTCCTTGCTGGTGTGGTCAGGGCTTGAGCGCGCACGATCATACAGCCGCCGGCGTACGGCGTTCCGGCAAGCGGGCCGCCAGCCGGCCGACGACGTCGTGCTCGACGCCGCGCGCGGCGAGCTGGATCGCGTTCGAGATCGCCCGGCGCGACGAGTTGCCGTGCGCGATCACCGACAGCCCCCGCAGGCCGAGTAGATACGCGCCGCCGTAGGTCTCGGGATCGAGCTTCGCCCGCAGGCGCCGCGCGGCGGGCCGGATGAAGATGCCGCCGAGCTTCCCGCGCGGCGTGGTCGTGATCTCCTCGCGCAGCGCGTCCAGCACCGTCTTGATCGTCCCCTCGAGCAGCTTCAGCGCCACGTTGCCGGTGAAGCCGTCGCAGACGACGACGTCCGCGGCGCCTGCGAGCAGGTCACGGCTCTCGGCGTTGCCGGCGAACTCGAGCTCGCTCGCGGCGAGCAGCGCGTGCGCCTCGAGGGTCAGCTGGTTTCCCTTCTCGGCCTCCTCGCCGATCGAGAGCAGGCGCACCACGGGCCGTGCGATCTCGAGGATCTCCTCGGCGAAGATGGCTCCCATGTAGCCGAACTGGAGCAGGTGCTCGGGGCGCGCGTCCGCGTTCGCGCCCGAGTCGAGCAGCACGGACGGGCCGCGCTGCGTGGGGATCGGGACCGCGATCGCCGGCCGCTGCACACCGGGGATGCGGCGCAGGTGGAGCAGGCCGGCAGCGAGCATCGCCCCGGTGTTCCCGGCCGAGACGACGGCGTCGGCGCGGCCCTCGGCGACGGCGATGTGAGCTGCGACGAGCGAGGAGTCGGGCTTGCCCCGAACGGCCTCGGCGGGCTTCTCGTGCATCTCGATCTCCTCGGTCGTCTCGACGAGCGGCAGACCGTGGGTATCGAGCCCGGCTGGGCCGAAGAGGATGACTTCGATACCGTCGGCGGCCGCCTCGAGCGCGCCCGCGACGATCTCCGCCGGAGCCCGGTCGCCACCCAGCGCGTCCACCGCGATGCGGGCCAAGGCTACGGAGCGGGGGTGCGGAGCGGCTCGATCTCGCGGCCCTTGTACGTGTGGCACGTCGGGCAGACGTGATGCGGCCTCTTGGGCTGATGGCAGGTCGGGCAGACGTTGACGCGCGGCGCCTCGATGCCGTGCTGCGCGCGGCGCTTGTCGCGACGGGCCTTCGATGTTTTCTTCTTGGGGACTGCCATGAGCGGCTGCGGAGTATAGCTAGAGGTCGATCGACCTGGACGGCGCGACGGCCTCGAGGAAGCGCCGGTCGTGCGAGACGACGACGAGCGTTCCCTCATAGGCCCGAAGCGCCGTCTCCAGCTCCTCGATCGCCTCCAGGTCGAGGTGGTTCGTCGGCTCGTCGAGGACGAGCAGGTTGACGCCCCTAGCCGTCAGCTCGGCCAGGTGCGCCCGCGTTCGCTCGCCCGGGGAGAGGGTCGCGCAGGGACGGAGCACATGCTCGGCGCCGAGGTTGAACTTTGCGAGCAGGGTGCGGGCGTCGCCCGGAAGGAGGCGCGAGCGGCGGGTGAACGCGTCGATCAGCGTCTCGCTGCCGCCGTACGCCTGACGCCGCTGGTCGAGCGTCCCGGCGACGGTGGAGCGGCCGATCGTGCGGCGGCCGGCGGACAGCGGCAGCTCGCCGAGCAGGAGCGCGAGCAGCGTCGACTTGCCGCTGCCGTTGCGTCCCGTCACCGCGACGCGCTCGCCCGGTCCGAGGTCGAGGTCGATCGGGCCGAGCCGGAACGTACCTCGTTCGCCGACCGCACCGGCGAGCGACGCGACGCGGTCGCCGGGCCGCTGCGCGGCGGCGAGAGAGAGGTGCAGCCTCCACGGCTCGTACGGCTTCTCGACGTGCTCGATCCGCTCGAGCGAGCGCTCCGCCTGCCGGACCTTTCCCGCGAGCGCCTTCGTTCCCCGCCGGTCGGAACCGCCCGTCGCGTGCGCGAGGAACGCTCCGCCGGCACGGGCCTGGTTGCGGCGTGCGTGCAGCAGCGCCTCCACCTCGCGCCGGCGCTCCTGTGCGTCCGCGAATGCCGCGTACTGCCGCTGCCTGGCGAGCTCGCGCGCGGCCGCGAAGTCGGTCCAGCCGCCGTCGTACTCGTGGACGCAGCCCGTCCACGGGTCGACCTCGGCGATCCGCGTGGCGGTCCGATCGAGGAACGCGCGGTCGTGCGAGACGACCGCGAGGCCGCCGGCGAACCGGTCGACGAAGCGCTCGAGCCGGTCGATCCCGTCGAAGTCGAGGTCGTTCGTCGGCTCGTCGAGGAGGAGGACGTCGAAGCGGGAGAGCAGGATCGCGGCCAGGCCGGCCCTCGCGGCCTCGCCGCCGGAGAGCGTCGCCGTCTGCTGGTCGAGCGGCACGGCGAGGCCGAGCTCGGCGCAGGTGACCCGCGCCCGAGGCTCGAGATCGGCGCCCCCGAGCGCGAGGAAGCGCTCGAGCGCCGTCGCATACGCGTCGGGGCTCCAGTCGGCGGTGTGCCGCTCGACATCGGCCTCTGCCGCGGCGACTCCGGTGCGGCGGGCGAGGTACGCGAGCAGTGTCTCCCCGGGGCGCCGGTCGTGCTCCTGCGGCAGGTACCCGACGGTCAGCGACGCGGGGCTCCGCTCGACGCGGCCCTCGTCCGGCTCGTCGAGCCCGGCGAGCAGCCGGAGGAGCGTCGACTTGCCGGCGCCGTTCGGGCCCACGAGCCCGAGCCGCGAGCGCGGCCCGAGTGTCAGGTCGACGTGGTCGAGAACTGTGCGGTCGCCGAAGGAGCGGACGACGCCGTGGAGCGAGACGCGCAAAGGAGCCTCCAGAGGACGTGGAACGAGGACGGGGCGGCGGTGCGCCGGGAAACGCCTGGGTCTCGTCTAGTCCGTCATGGGCACGGCGCCCGAGCGCCGGTCTGAAGTGTACGCGTCTCCTCCGGACATGTCGGGGCCAGGACCCCACATGCCCGCGGCGGACGTGGCGGGTCCTGGCCCCGACATGTCCCTTCGCGACGATCTTGGCTAGAGGCGGTCGCGGAGCTCCTCGAGCGCCGACCAGCGCGGGTCCGGCGACTCGTCGGCGTGCGTGTGCGGCTCGACGTTGAGATCCTTGCCGCACACCGGGCAGAGGCCGGCGCAATCGCGCGAGTGCAGGATCTGGTCGGGGAGCGCCAGCGCGATCGCGTCGCGCGCCCAGGCGGTGAGCTCGAGCTGGTCGTCGGCGACGTACTCGCTGCGCAGCTCCGCCGCGTCGCCCGGC
>JANPKC010000036.1:0-3699 GCA_031425855.1 Actinomycetes bacterium
GTCGTCGTGCCCGGAACGCGGCCGAAGGAGTTCCCGGCCGGCACCTACCAGCTCGACTGCGCGCTGATCATCGGCTGGCGCAAGGAGTCGCACGACGAGCGGCTGAGCCTGAACGAGACCCTGCGCGAGTTCGAGCTCGCGGTCTAGACCGTCAGCTCGCCCTCGCAGATCTGCTCCGCCGGGCCGACGAGCGTGATCCGCGCCTCCTCGTCCAACTCGACGCGGAGCTCGCCTCCCGGCATGCGAACCGTGACCGGGCTCTCGCACCAGCCGTTCGTGACGGCCGCCGCAGCCGCCGCGACCGCGCTCGAGCCGGACGCGCTCGTCTCCCCCGCCCCGCGCTCCCAGACGAGCACGGCCAGCTCGTTCAGGCCTTCGACGTGGACGAGCTGCACGTTCGTTCGCTCGGGGAACCGCTCGTGCGTCTCGAGCTGAGGGCCGAGCCGGAGCAGCTCGTCGCGCCCCGCGTCGGCCCGCACGACCGCGTGCGGGTTCCCGACCGACACGGCCGTGAGCTCCACGCGCTCGTCCCCGAGCTCGATCGTCTCCGTCTCCCCCACCTCGACGTCTCCGACGCCCATCGCCACCGTGCCGTCTTCCCGGATCGCAGCCGGATAGCTGCGCCCGGCGACGCCGATCGTGACCTGCGGCGTGCCCGCGCGGCTGCCGAGCCACGCCGCGGCGATCCTGCTGCCGTTGCCGGAGAACTCGGCGACCGACCCGTCGGGGTTCCAGATCACGATCTCGGCCGCGGCGCCGTTGGCGCCGACCACCTCGACGACACCGTCGGAGCCGACGCCGTAGCGAACGTCGCAGACCCGCCGGGCCAACGCCGGGTCGAGCGGGCGCCCGAGATCCGCCCGCTCCAGGATCAGGTAGCTGTTACCGAGCGCGTGCCACTTCCAGAATCGCATCCGCCACCTCTCCCGCAGGCCGTTCCGCGTCGATCATGACGATGCCCGGGATCCGGCGCATCCACTTGCGCTGGTAGGCGGCGAAGCGCAGGGTGGCTCGCTCGAGCTCCGCGATCGCAGCCTCGCGCGTCCCTGAGCGCACGGCGTCGAGCCCGAGCACCTGCGGCACGACCTCGCCGGCGGCGCGCACTTCCTCCTCGACGCCCCGCTCGAACATCGCCCTCGCACGGTTTCCGATCCGGGCAGCGAGCGTGTCGTGCGCGATCTCGAGCCCGACGAGGGTCGTGGGGAGACGGAGGTCGGCCGTCCACAGCCGCGGCTCGGCGGGGACGAGCGTCCCGCCGGCCTGCCACAGCTCGAGCGCGCGGACGACGCGCTTGCGGTCGTTCGGATGCACCCGCGCAGCGGCCCGTGGGTCTCGCCGCGCCAGGAGCCCGTGCGCCGTCGCCGCCCCGCGGCGGTCGTAGAGGCGCTCCCAGCGGGCACGTACGCCGGGCTCGACGTCGGGCGGCAGCTGCACGTCGGTGAGCGCGGCCTGGAACCAGAGCCCGGAGCCGCCGACGACCACCGGCGTCCTGCCGGCGGCGTGGATCTCGTCGATCGCCGCGTGCGCGAGCCGCTGGAACTCGCCCACGGTCCCCTGCCGGTCGAGCGGCCAGATCCCGACCAGCCGCGCACCCGCGTCCTGGTTCGTCAGGATCGGCAGGCCGCGGTAGACCTGCATCGAGTCGGCGGAGACGAGCTCGGCCGGAATTCGCTCCGCGATCGCGTCGGCGACGGCCGTCTTGCCCGAGGCGGTCGGACCGAAGATCGCGAGGACGCTACGCGGTGCCGGTGGAAGCGATCTTCCAGCCAACCGAGTCGCCTTCGTTCACGACCGGGCGGTTCTCGTCGGGATGCGCGGCGCGATGCTCGCGGAACCAGGCAACGGCACGCGGGATGCCGTCGTCCAGCGGCACCTTCGGCTCCCAGCCGAGCAGGTCGCGGGCCTTGCGGATGTCGGCGACGTAGCGGGTCACCTCGCCGAGGAGCGACGGCGCGACCGTCATGTTCGGCTCGACGTCGAGCTCGGCGGCGATCAGCTCGGCCGCCCGGACGAGCGTATTGCCCTCGCCGAACGCCAGGTTGATCGTCTCGTTCGTGACGCGACCCTCGGCGAGCGCCTCGATCCCCCGCGAGATCCCGTCGACGCAGTCGTCGATGTAGGTGAAGTCGAGCACCTTGTCGGCTCCTCCGAAGACCGTGATCGGCTCGTCACGGGACATCGAGTGGATGAAGAGCGGCAGCACGCGCGACATCCGGTGCAGATCGTTGTCGTAGCGCCCGTAGACGTTCGAGAAGCGGAACGCGAGGTACTTGAGCCCGTAGCAGCGCGCATAGGCGTAGATGAACGCCTCGCTCGCGATCTTGGAGGCGGAGTACGGGCTCTCCGTGAAGGCGAAGTCGGCCGTCTCCTCGCCGTAGCCCTCGAAGCGGTGGACGTCGCCGTAGACCTCGCGCGTCGACGAGAAGACGAGCGGCAGGCGGCGCTGCCGGCAGTACTCGAGCACGTTGAACGTCATCATCGTGTTCTCGAGCGCGCGATGGGGGTGCGCGACCAGCTGGTGCACCTTCGCATGGGCGGCGAGATGGACGACGACGTCCGACTCGGGATACGGCACGCCGCCGATCCCGTCCGGAAACGCCGGGTACTGGCCGGACAGGTCCTGGATCAGGTAGCGGAAGTCGTCCGTCCACGTGTTCACGCGCTGGTCGACCCCGAAGACCTCGTGGCCGTCCGCGAGGAGCCGCAGCGCCAGGTTGGTGCCGATCTGGCCGGACGAGCCGGTGAGGAGGATCTTCATGCGGCGACCGCTGATCGCTGGGCACCGCGAAGGGTGGTCGAGGTCGCGCTCTCGATCTGGACGTCGACGAGCTCGCCCGGCGCGGCGCGGCCGGCGAAGTTGACCATCACGTTGCCGCGCGTCCGGCCGCGCAGGAGGCTCGCGTCGGTGCGGCTCGCGCCCTCGACGAGCACTTCCTCGACCGCGCCGACGCGAGCCGTGTTCCGCTCGGCAGCGATCCGCTGGACGACGTCGACGAGCCGCTCGAGCCGCTCGTGCTTGACCTCGTCCGGCACCTGGTCGCCGAGCTCGGCCGCCTCGGTGCCGTGGCGCGGCGAGTAGATGAAGGTGAATGCGCTGTCGTAGCGCACCTCCTCGACGACCTCGAGCGTCTGGCGGAAGTCGTCCTCGGTCTCGCCGGGGAAGCCGACGATGACGTCGGTGCCGAGCGCAAGGCCGGGAATCGCGTCGCGCAGCCTGGCGACGAGCCGGAGATAGCGGTCGCGGTCGTAGGTCCGCCGCATCGCCTTGAGGATCCGGCTCGAGCCCGACTGGAGCGGCAGGTGGATCTGCTCGCAGACGGCGTCGCACTCCGCCATCGCGGCGATCACCGGATCGCGGAAGTCCTTCGGATGCGGGCTCGTGAACCGGATCCGCTCGATCCCGTCGACGGCGTCGCAGGCACGGAGCAATTCGCCGAACTCGGTGTCGAGGTCGGGCCGCAGGTCGCGGCCCCAGGAGTTGACGTTCTGTCCGAGCAGCGTGATCTCCCTGACGCCGTCCGCGGCGAGCCGGGTCACCTCCGCGACGATCTCGCCGGGCCTGCGGCTCTGCTCGCGTCCGCGCACCGCCGGGACGATGCAGTACGAGCACTTCGAGTTGCAACCCATCGAGACCTGCACCCAGGCGCTGAACGCGCGCTCGCGGCGCTCGGGGAGGTCGCCCGCAAAGTGCTCGTGCGT
>JANPKC010000037.1:0-1853 GCA_031425855.1 Actinomycetes bacterium
GGAGCCGCGCGCCGCAACTGCGGTGCGGCGCAGGATCGAGGCCAGCGTCCGCACCCGACCTCGGCTCTCCAAGCCGGCGAGGAGATACGGCCGAAGGGCAGGAACGGTCTCGAAGTCACCGTAGGCGTCCCGATCGACGCGATCTCGCAGGAGCACGACGGGCTCCACGTCCGGCGGCAGCGCGAGCTCCGCCGCCAGCTCGCCGACGCGGTCGGGCGGCGCGATCACGGCGAGGCGCCGCCGCGGCCTCACTTCGACCTCACTCAGCACCGCTGCGCCAACCGCGCGGACCCCGTCGTGGACGAGGTCGATCTCGAGCTCGTAGCGGCCGGGCTGATCGGGCGGTACGACGTGGACCGGGACCACCTCGCTCGCCCCGGGCGGGACGTCGAGCGGCAGGGCCGTCCGTAGGGCTGCTCGGTCCGGCACCGACGCACCGTCCCTCCGCCACCGGTACGCGAGCCTGATCTCCGGCCGGGCTTCGCCTCCCCAGAACCACGGCCGGTCGCCACCGTTCGCCACCCGCACGTCGACGGTCGCCTGAGCCCCGGCGTACATCGCGTGCGGCACCGCCACGACCTCCAGCCGGGCGCGATAGAGCCCGTCGCCGAACGGCGCGCCCACCCATTCCCGGTCGATCTCGGCCGAGGTCACCTCCACGAGCTCGGTCGGGCGGCCTCTCTCGACGTGCGCGCCCCCCGCCAGAGCGGCCGCGATAGCGGCGCGATCCTCTGCCGGAACGGCGGCGACCTCCATGTCCGGATAGAGCTCGGGCACGTAGAGGCCCACGTTGTGGGAGAGGCCGGAGAACCGCATGCCCGGCCGCTCGCGCTCGTAGGCCGCGGCCTTCACCCGCCGGTCCGCGGCCGGATTCAGGACCGTGTCCAGGTGCCAGAGCGGCGCGTCGACATAGACGCTCGGGCCATGGCACACCACCGGCCGGTGGAAGTCGTCGGAGAACTGAAGAAACCGCTCGTCCGCGAGCACGAGCCGGAGCTGGAACTCCGTGCCCCAGGGCGCGGAGGCGATGTAGCTGTTCCGGGTCGGATGCAGCCAGCGCCGCGCGATCCAGCCGTGCGTGACGTCACGGCGCTCGATGAGGGCGGGCAGCGCGGCGACGAGCCGTGGCGAGGGCACCTCGTCGTCGTCGACGTTGAAGATCCAACGGCCCGAGCACGACCGGAACAGCCAGGCGATCGGCCGATCGGCAGGTGACGTGGCCGGAAACGACAAGACGGTGTCGGCGAGGCCGGAGACTGCCTCGTACACCTCACGGGCACGAGGGGCTTCGACAGCCACCACGATCTCGTCGACGATCTCGCGCAAGGGCTCGAGGGCTGCAGCGAGGAGCGCCGGCCTGCGGCCCGACGTCATGCAGCACGCGGAGAGCCCCTCACGCGCAGGACGATCGACGACGCGCCGGCGCGTCTCGGTGTTCGGCCGCAGAATCTCCATCCTTCGATCTACTATGCCCCGCGCGGCCGTGGACTCCTACCTCAAGAGCCTCGAGAACCTCGCCTCGATCGACTACCGCTCGTGGCTGACGGGCTCCACCGAGTCGGCGCAGGTCGCCGTTCCGCTCATCGTGGACGCGTTCGCTCCGACGAGCATTGTCGACGTTGGCTGCGGGCTCGGACAGTGGCTCGCCGTCTTCAAGCGCCATGGCGTCGACACCGTGCTGGGGTACGACGGCCCCTGGGTCGACCGCTCCCATCTCTTCGTCGCACCGCCCGAGTTCATCGGCGCCGACCTCAACGAGCCGCTGCCGGTCGTGCAGAGGTTCGACCTCGCGCTCTGCCTCGAGGTCATGCACATGCTGGAGCCGCATCGGGCGGCGCCTGTCGTCGAGTCGC
>JANPKC010000038.1:0-5418 GCA_031425855.1 Actinomycetes bacterium
TCGACCACAACATGGCGCTCGTGATGGAGGTGTGCGACCGCGTGCAGGTGCTCGACCAGGGCCGCACGCTCGCGGAGGGAACCCCGGCCGAGATCCGGGCGAACCTCGACGTCGGCGCGGCCTACCTGGGCGAGAGCGGCGCCCGTGCCTGAGCCTGCGCTCGAGCTCCGCGACCTCTCGGTGCGCTACGGCGCCGTCGAGGCGGTGCGCGGCCTCTCGCTCGTCGCGGAGCGGGGCGAGGTCGTCGGGCTGATCGGGCCGAACGGCGCCGGCAAGTCGAGCACGCTGCACGCGATCATGGGCGTCGTCCGGGCTGCGGGAGGCGAGATCCTCGTCAACGGCGCCTCCGTTCGCGGGCGGCGGCCGGAGGCGGTCGCGCGTCGCGGGATCGCCCTCGTCCCGGAAGGGAGGCGCATCTTTGCCGACCTGACCGTCGAGGAGAATCTGCGGCTGGGTCTTGCGGGCAGAGCGTCGCGGGAGGGCGTCGACGACGATCTCACCTGGATCTACTCGCTCTTCCCCGTCGTCCAGGAGTTCCGGAAGCGAACCGCCGGTGCGCTCTCCGGCGGCCAGCAGCAGCAGCTCGCGATCGCCCGTGCGCTCGTCGCGCGCCCCGACGTGCTCCTGCTCGACGAGCCGTCGCTCGGGCTCGCGCCGACGATCGTCGACGCGGTCTTCGAGGCGCTGGCGGCGATCCGCGAGCGCGGCGTCACGGCGCTCCTCGTCGAGCAGCGGGCGCAGCGGACAGTCGCGTTCGCCGACCGCACCTACCTGATCGCGAACGGCGAGCTGCGGCTGACGCTGACGCCCGAGCAGGCGGACGACACGAGCACGATGGTGGCGGCGTACCTCTCGTGATCCTCGGAGCGATCACCTGGCAGGCGCTCGCCGACGGGCTCGGCCTCGGCGCCATCTACGCCCTGATGGCCGTCGGGATCGGGCTCGTCTTCGGCGTCCTGCGGCTCGTCAACTTCGCCTACGGGCAGCTGATCATGGCCGGTGCCTTCGCGCTCGCGGTCGCGGCGGAGCGCGGCTGGCCGCGCTGGGCGGGGATCGCGCTCTGCTTCGGGGTCGTGCTGACGCTCTCGTTCGCGATGGAGCGGCTCGTCTTCCGGCCGCTGCGCGCGCACTCGCCGGCGGTGATGCTCGTCGCCACCTTCGCCGTCGCCTTCCTGCTCCAGTCGATCGCGTTGCTCTGGTTCGGGCCGCTCGGGAAGATCGCGTCCTCGCTCGCGGAGCTGAACCAGCCGGTCACGATCGGCGACGTCGACGTTCGCAAGATCACGATCGTCTCGATCGTCGCGGCCGTGGCCTGCCTCGTCTCGCTGCTGCTCCTGCTGGGACGGACGAGCATCGGCCTGCACATGCGCGCGGCCGCGATGGACTTCCAGACCGCGCGCATGATCGGCGTCGACGCGAACCGGGTGATCGGTGCGGCCGTGCTCGTCTCGGGGCTGCTCGCGGGTGTCGTGGCGGTGATGCTGACCGTGCAGACCCCGCTCGTGACGCCCGACTTCGCCCTCCGCGACACGATCGTCGTGCTCGCCGGCGTCGTGCTCGGCGGCATGAACCGCCTGCTGACCGCGACGCTCGGCGGCTTCGCGATCGGCTTCGTGTCGGGCGTGCTCGGCGGCGCCCTGCCGACCGACCAGAGCCAGTACCTGCCCTCGTTCCTGTTCGTCGCGGTGATCCTCGTCCTGCTCGTGCGGCCCGGTGGGCTCTTCGCCCGTGGCCGCGACGCGGCGGTGCAGCGCGTATGAAGTGGGCGACGTTGCTCGGGCCTGCGGCGCTCGTCGCCGCGGCGGGGCTCGTCGGGTCGCTCTTCGAGCGCTCGACCGAGATCTACTTCATCAACTCGCTCGTCGCGCTCTGCGTCGTCGTCGGGCTCTACGTCTTCGTCGGCAACTCGGGCGTGCTCTCCTTCGGGCACGTCTCGTTCGTCGCGGTCGGCGCCTGGACGGCAGGCGTCCTGACGATCCCGGCCGAAGAGAAGAGCGCGCTGCTGCCGAGCCTCTTCCCCTGGCTCGCCGAGCGCGAGTCCGGCAACGTCGTCTCGCTGCTCGCCGCCGCAGGCGTCGGGGCCGCGTTCGCGGCGGTCGTCGGGCTGCCGTTGATGCGCCTCTCCGGCCTCGCCGCCGGGATCGCCACCTTCGCCGTGCTCGAGATCACGCACAACGTGCTCCGCTACTACGAGAAGATCGGGCCGGGGACGACGGCGTTCTCGTCCGTTCCCGAGACGACCGGCCTCGTCCAGGCGACGATCGGCGGCCTCGTCGCGGTCGTCGTCGCCTACGCGTACCAGCGCAGCCGTTTCGGCCGCCAGCTGCGGGCGACCCGTGATGACCCGGCCGCGGCGCGCGCAGTCGGGATCTCGGTCTACCGCCAGCGCCTCTGGGCGTTCGCGCTCTCGGGAGCCGTGGCAGGCTTTGCCGGCGGGCTCTATGTCCACCTGCTGCCGCTGACGACCGAGGAGGTCTATCTGAATCTCACCTTCATCACGCTCGCGATGCTCGTGATCGGCGGGCTGACGAGCCTCTGGGGCGCGGTCGTCGGCGCGCTCGCGGTCGGCGGGCTCGACTCGTTCCTGGCCGAGGCCGAGAACGGCGTCGGCGCCTTCGGGCGGACGCTCGACCTGCCGGCGGGCTCCCGGATCGTCGTCGTCGGCGCGCTGATGGCGCTCGTTCTGATCGTGCGGCCGAGCGGGCTCACCGGCGGCCGCGAGCTCCGGTTGTGGAGGACGGGATGAGGGTCTGCGTGGTCGGCTGCGGCGCCGTGGGCTCGCTCTTCGCGGCGAGTCTGGCCTCCCTCGACGACGTCGAGGTGTGGGCCTACGACCTCGCGCGCGAGCACGTCGACGCGATCAACGATCGTGGGCTTCGGCTGACCGGCGCGGGGGAGGTGCACGCGACCGGGATCCGCGCGACGAGCGACGCTTCCGAGTTGCCCGCGTGCGAGTTCGGGATCGTGGCGACGAAGGCGATGCACACCGAGGCTGCGATCGCGGCAACGGCGCACGCGTTCGCGGACGGCGCCGTCGCCTCGGTCCAGAACGGCGTCGGCAACGAGGAGGGAATCGCGCCACACGTCGCGCGCGTGATCCGCGGCACGACCTTCCCGGCCGGGAAGATCCTCGAGCCCGGCGTCGTGCAGTGGGACGTGAAGGGCGACACGACGTTCGGCCCCTTCGAGCCGAGCCCGGCGACGCGCGACGAGATCGAGCGGCTGGCCGACGCCTGCACGCGCGGGGGCATGCCGACGAGCGCGGTCGGCGACGCGCGCGGCGCGCAGTGGCGCAAGGTGATCTTCAACGCCTCCACGAACCCGATCGGCGCGCTGACCGGGCTGACCCACGGCCGAGTCTGCGAGCGCCCCGACCTGCGGCGGCTCGTCAGCGGTCTCGTCGACGAGGGCACGGCGGTCGCGGCGGCGCAGGGGATCGTGCTCGACGCCGACCCCGAGGCCCTGATCGACCACGCCGCGAAGCCCGAGGTCGCGTACGGGCACAAGGCGTCCATGCTCCAGGACGTCGAGGCCCGACGGCTGACGGAGGTCGACTGGCTGAACGGCGGCATCGTCCGCTTCGGGCGCGAGCACGGCGTCCCGACCCCGCTCAACGAGGCCGTCGTGGCCCTGATCAAAGGAGTCGAAGCAGCATGGACGCAGAGCTAGAGCGCCGGTACCGGAACGTCCGCGCGGCGATGGCCGAGCACGACCTGGACGCGCTGATCGTCTCCGGCAGCGAGTACTCGGGCTTCGAGGGCTCGGTGACCTACCTCTCCGGCTTCCAGATCGTCCACCGTTACGCGTACGTCGTCGTCCCCGCCGACGGCGAGCCGCAGATCGTCTTCCCGACGGAGGCGCGCTACGTCGGCGAGCACGCGACGGCGCAGCTCGAGCAGGTCTTCCACGACCGGCCGGGCGAGCACATCGCGCAGACGGCGCGCGACCGCGGCTGGGGCCGGATCGGCGTCTACGGGCTCGACTACATCATGACCGTGCGCGACTTCCGCGTTCTCGAGGGCCTCGATCTCGTCCCCTTCGACGCCGAGTTCGACCTCGCGCGGGCGGTCAAGAGCGACGCCGAGCTCGAATCCGTCCGCGAGAGCGTTCGGATCAACGAGGACGGCTTCGAGGCGTTCCTCGCCGCGTACGAGCCGGGACGGACGGCCGCAGAGGTGATGGCGCCGGCCGAGGAGATCTTCGTCGAGCGCGGCTGCGGCCGGCTGACGATGAACATGGTCCTGATCGGCCCCGAGTTCGGGATCGCGAAGAAGGAGACGATCCTCGGCGACTTCGTGCTCCCCTCGCTCGAGGTCGCAGGGCCGGGGATGCACTGGGTCGAGGTCTCGCGCGCGATCGGCACGGTGCCGGCCGAGGTCGAGCCGATGGTCGAGGCGTACGGCGAGGACCACGCCGCCGCGCGCGAGGCGAAGCGAGACGGCGCCACCGCCCACGACGTCCATCGCGCCGTCTCGAAGGGCTTCACCGAGCGTGGCTATCACCTCGGGCACGTCACCGGCCACTCGATCGGGATGACGATGATCGAGCACCCGCGCGTGGGTGAGGGCATGGAGGCCGTGCTGCGGAGCGGGATGGTCCTCTCGATGCACCCGCACGCGATCGCCGCGGAGGGCAAGGCGTGCCTCTACATGCAGGACACGTGGCTCGTCACCGACACGGGCGGCGAGCCGTTCTCGCGGCTGCCGATGCGGATTTTCGGCGGCTAGACTCCCTGGATGGCAGCCGCTCCGATCCCGATCAACGAGCAGGAGCGGCTCGCAGCGGTCCGGCGCTACAACGTCCTGGACACGCCCCCCGACGGCGCCTTCGACCGGATCACCTCGCTCGCCGCGCGTCTGTTCGACGTGCCGATCTCGATCATCAGCATCGTCGACCACGACCGGATCTGGTTCAAGTCGCACCACGGAATCGATGTCGCGCAGATCGACCGCGAAGCCGGGCTCTGCGCCTCGGCGATCTGCGAGGTCGAGCCCTGGGTCGTCAACGACGCCCTCGTCGACGTGCGGACGATCGACAACCCGCTGGTCGCAGGCGAGCTCGGCCTGCGCTTCTACTTCGGCGTACCGCTGACGACGTTCGACGGCTACAACCTCGGCACGCTCAACGTGATCGACTTCCAGCCGCGTGAGGTGACCGTCGCCGAGGTCGAGACGCTCAGGGACCTCGCTGCGATCGTCGTCGACGAGCTCGAGCTCCGGCTCGACGCGCGCGCGCAGCTCGAGGAGCGTCGGCGGCAGGCGCTCGAGCTGAACGACGATGTCGTCCAGGGGCTTGCGCTGGCACAGCTCGCGCTCCAGGCCGGGCGGCCCGAGCAGGCGCGGGAGGCGATCGCCGGCACGCTCGCGTCGGCACAGAAGCTCGTGACCGAGCTGCTCGAGAGCGCCGGCGACCGCGGCG
>JANPKC010000039.1:0-12007 GCA_031425855.1 Actinomycetes bacterium
GACGATCAGCGGCAACTCGGGCAGCTGCAGGCCCGGGAGATGGTGCAGCTCCGGGTGCCCGGCGTCCCATTCGAGCGTCGTGAAGCCCGCCGCTCGCAGGGCGTCGTGCGCGCGGGGCGCGTCGTCGACGAGCAGGTCGAGGTCGCGCAGCGGCCGCAGGGCGGGATCGGGGTAGAGGAGCGCGACCTCCGGCCCTTTCAGCAGCGCTATGCGCCCTTCGATCGCAGCGCGCGCGCGCTCGAGCACCGGCACGGCGGCGAGCGAGGCGATCGACGCGAGCTCCTCCTCGGCGACGAGCTCGGCCGGCACGTCGCGCCCGAGCGCCCGCAGGCGCCGCGCCGCGAGGAGATGGATTTTATGGGCGATCAGTGCGTCCACCCCCGGCGCCCGGTCGACCAGCCGGTCGACGCTCTCCCAGATCGCCGCCGTCCCCGAGCCGCCGGCGATCGCGGCGACGATGCGGATCCGCGTCTCGGCGCCGACCGCGGAGTCCAGGTCGCGGGCGCGCTCGCCGTCGACGAAGACGTTGACGAGCGGGCGCACGGCGCCCTGCTCGTCGAGCAGGAGATCCCGGACGGGCAGGGCGCGGAGCGCCTCACCGACCGTGGCCGCGTCGACCGAGAGCTGCTTCCTGCCGCCCGCCTCGGTCGCGAGCAGGCCCGGCAGGAGGACTACTGCCACGTCGAGGCTTCGACCGAGAGGATCGGCGGCAGGTGCCGCGCCGCCTCGACCACCTCGCCCTGCCGCAGCGCGTAGAGATGCCCGCTCTGCGTGCCCGCGTAGACCGCCTCGTCGTCCTGGCTCATCGCCTCGCGGAGCACGGCCGCCCAGGCAGGCTCCTCTGCGACGATCAGCTCCCAGCTGGCGCCCGCGTCGGTCGTCCGGTAGATGCCGATGCGCCCGTTCGCCGTGACGCGGTTCTCGGAGCTCTCCTCGGGGATGACGAATGCGGTGTCCGGGTCGCCCGGGTCGAGCGCGAGCCCGAAGCCGAACTCCGACGGCAGGCCGTTCCCGTCGAGGCGCTCCCAGCTCGAGCCGCCGTCGTCGGAGCGGTAGACGCCGCAGTGGTTCTGCTGCCAGAGCCGGCCGGGGCGGCCGGGGTGGGCCAGCACCTTGTGCACGCACTGGCCGACCTCGGGATAGCGGTCGTCGTCGAAGAAGCAGGCCTCGGTGCCGCTGTTGGCCGGCTTCCACGACGCGCCGCCGTCCTCGGTGCGGAAGACGCCGGCCGCCGAGATGCCGATCCAGAGCCGCTGCGCGTCCTCGGGGTCGAGCGTGATCGAGTGCGTGATCAGACCGCCCGCGCCGGGGTTCCACCGGTCGCGCGTCTCATGCCCGAGCACGGCTTCGTTCACCTGCCAGCTCGCGCCGGAGTCGTCGGACCGGAAGAGGACGCCGGGCTCGCCGCCGAGCCACAGGGTTCCGGGCTCGGACGGATGCCCCGGCTCGAGATGCCAGGTCGACGCGAGCTTGAGCTCGCTCTCCTCCGGCAGGCCGAGCCCCTCCGAGCGCTCCCAGGTCTTGCCCATGTCGGTCGAGCGCTGGACGGTGCCGCCGTAGACCCAGCTGTTCGCGCACGCATAGAGCGCGCCGTCACGCGGGTCGACGAGGGCATGATTGACCGACCAGCCGGGGAGGAGCGGCCCCTCGACCTCGAACGAGCGACGCTCGTCGTCCCCGCGGACAAGGAAGAGCCCCTTGCGCGTTCCGACGACGAGTAGCGCGCCCACGAGCCGACCCTACCGAAGGAGACCCGATGGCGAAACTGACAGCAGGCCAGGCCAGCTTCCTCCACGACGAGCCGAACATCGCCGTCGTCGCCGTCCTCCGGGAAGACGGGACCGCGCACCAGACGCCCGTGTGGGTCGACTGGGACAGTGAGCACGTCCTACTCAACCTGAACACGGACCGCGCGAAGCTCGACCATCTCCGGCGCGATCCGCGCGTCTCCGTGCTCGTCCTCGACCGCGACGACCCGTTCCGCTGGATCGGGATCGAGGGAGCGGTCACCGAGATCACGCCGGACGGCGCCTACGAGCACATCGTCCGTCAGGCGGGCGTCTATCTCGGGCGCGAGAGCTACCCGCTGAAGCCCGGCGAGCAGCGGATCCTCGTCAGGATCGCGCCCGCGCGGGTCGAGGTGAGGAACGTCGACTGATCACTTGAGGTCGGCCAGGATCTCGGCCGCGGCGCGCTGCCCGGTCTCGACCGCCCCGTTCAGGTAGCCCTGGAAGTCGATCGAGGTGTGCTCGCCCGCGAAGAGGCAGTTGCCCTGGCGGCGACCCTCCATGCCGGCGAAGCGCTGGTACTGGCCGACCTTCCAGAAGGAGTACGAGCCCTTCGTCCAGCGGTGGCCGGGCCAGAAGTCGATCGCCGCCTTGCCGTTCCAGGCCTTCGTCGCGCCGGGGAGCACCGGCTCGACCTGCGCGAGGAACTCCTTCGCCCGCGACTCCGGCGTCCCCGACCCGAAGCTCGCGCCGATCTTGCCGCCGGTGTAGTCGACGAGAATGCCGCTCGCACCGGGCTGGGCGCGCGTGACCTCCCACGTGTTCTGGTAGCCGCGGTCGGAGAACGTCTCGCCGTTCGAGCCCTGCGACCGCCAGAAGCGGCTCGTGAACTGAAGGTGCAGCTTCGAGTTCGTGCCCATGCCCTGCTCGCGGATCGCGACGAGCTTGAGCGGCTCGAAGCCGGCCTTCGAGAGGTCGACCGACGAGCGCAGGATCGAGAACGGCAGCGCCAGCACGACCTTGTCGGCCGTGACCGTCTTCGTGCCGGACTGCTGGGCGAACGTGAGCGTGAACGTCCCGGACGAGTTCCGGCGCACGGCGACGAGCTCGGAGCCGGTCGTGATCTGGCCGGCCAGCTTCGCGCCGAGGCGGTCGGTGATCTGGTCGTTGCCGCCGGCGACGTGATACTTCTCGTTCGAGGGGCCGAAGACGCGGAACTGCCCCTGGCCGCTGTAGGCGAGCAGGTAGAGCAGGTTGAGCGAGCTCTGCTCGGCGCACTCGGCGCCGTACTCGATGTTGTAGGCGACGTCGAGCAGCTTCCCGATCCGCGATTGCATCCCGCCCTCGAACGTCTCCTCGATCCAGTCGACGATCGACATCCGGTCGAGTTCTCGGCCGCGCTCGGTCGAGAGCTCGAACGTCGTCGGGTAGCTCGCCGCCGACACGTCCGCGTGGATCTTCTGCCAGGCCGCCTTGATGTCGTGTGTCATCTCCTCGTAGCTGTAGGGGGAGCCGTCGAACCAGCCGAGCACCTCGGTGCCGTTCTGCTCGGCGCGGAGCAGGTTGTCGAGCTTCAGACCGAGGCCCTGCGCGAGCTGGCGGACGTGCGAATGGCTCTGGTCGATCAGCTCGCCGCCGTGCTCGGCGACCTGGCCCTCTGCGAACGCGCCCCGCAGCGTCCAGCAGCGGCCGCCGATGCGGGTCGACGCCTCGTGGATCTCCGCCGCGTGCCCGGCCTGCTTCAGCGTGTGGGCGGCATTCAGGCCGGCGAGGCCCGCGCCGACGACGACGATCCTCGGCGCCGCAGCGCCGCGGGCGGGGGCGGCGAAGCGGCCCACCCCCGGTAGGCCCAGTGCGGTGAGGCCGAGCGCTGCGACGCCGGCATCCCTGACGAAGCGGCCGCGCGTCGTCCGGCTCTCACCCGCTGCGGCGGCAGCGACGGCGTCCTGAACGGCACCGGCAAGTGGCGTGCGTGGCATGGCCCTGTTCCCCTTCCCCCGAAGTGACAGGGTCACGATGACCCAGGCTCGCCCGAAACACAATGTCCTCCGAGGCCAGAACGCGGCCGGGCGCTATGGACACGGTGGCGTAAGACGAGCGGTCGCGCACCTTCGAACTTGTCCATCCGGTCGAGTCCGAGCTAGGCTCGCGCCGAGATCCCCCGAGCGGAGGGCTGCCCTGTGAGCGTGTCGGTGACCAAGTACAAGAACCTCGTCGGCGGCGAATGGGTCGACGCGGCGTCCGGCGAGACGATGGAGGTCCTCAATCCCTCGACCGGCGAGGTGATCGCCGAGGTGCCGCGGTCGAGCGCCGAGGACGTCGAGCGCGCCGTCGACGCCGCCCGCAAGGCGTTCGTCGAATGGGCGGACAAGACTCCGAAGGACCGGATGGAGCTGCTGCTGAAGCTCGCCGACGTGATCGACGAGAACGCGGACGAGCTGACCCGGCTCGAGTCGCAGAACGTCGGCAAGCCGATGGCGATCGCCGGCGACGAGATGCCGTTCTCCGCCGACAACCTCCGCTTCTTCGCCGGCGCCGCCCGCACGCTCGAAGGCAAGGCCGCCGGCGAGTACGTCGAGGGCTACACGTCGATCATCCGCCGCGAGCCGCTCGGGATCGTGGCCGGGATCACGCCCTGGAACTACCCGCTGATGATGGCGGTCTGGAAGCTCGGGCCGGCGCTCGCCGCCGGCAACGTCCAGATCCTGAAGCCGGCCGAGCAGACGCCGCTGACGACGCTCCGCTTCGTCGAGCTGGCACAGGAGTTCCTGCCGCCGGGCGTGCTCCAGGTCGTCACCGGGGACGGCTTCCCCGCCGGCGACGCGCTCGTCCGCCACCCCGAGATCCGGCTCGTCTCGCTGACCGGCTCCGTCGAGACCGGCAAGCTGATCGCCACCGGCGCGGCGCAGTCGAATCTCAAGCGCGTCCACCTCGAGCTCGGCGGCAAGGCCCCCATGGTCGTGCTCGACGATGCCGACCCGGCGACGGTCGCGGAGGCGATCAAGATCGGCGGCTACTGGAACTCGGGCCAGGACTGCACGGCGTCCTCGCGGATCCTCGTGCACGCGAAGGTCTACGACGACGTCATGTCCGAGACGGTGAAGGCGCTCGAGGCGATGAAGGTCGCGGACCCGGCCGAGGGCGAAGACGTCGACATGGGGCCGGTGATCTCGGCAGAGCAACGGAGTCGCGTGCTCGGCTTCCTCGAGCGGGCGGTCGACGCGAAGGCGACGATCGTCACCGGCGGCGAGTCGGTCGGCGACCGCGGCTTCTTCGTCAAGCCGACCGTGGTCACGGACGTGGCGCAGGACTCCGAGATCGTCCAGAACGAGGTCTTCGGCCCGGTCGTCACGGTCCAGCGCTTCTCCTCCGACGACGAGGCGATCGCGATGGCGAACGACGTCCGCTACGGCCTCGCGGCGTCCGTGTTCTCCCAGGACGTCGGCCGGGCGATGGCGGCGGCGCGGAAGCTCGAGTTCGGCACCGTCTGGGTGAACGAGCATCTGTTCCCGCTCGCCTCCGAGATGCCGCACGGCGGCTTCAAGGAGTCCGGCTACGGCAAGGACATGTCGCTCTACTCGATGGAGGAGTACACCCGCATCAAGCATGTCGCGGTGAAGCTCGCGTGACGCCATCGCCGGCGCTCGGCGCCGGGATCGACGTCGACCGCAGCCGCCTCGCGGCGCTGACCGCCCGGGAGGCAGAGGTGTTCGCCTCGGTCCGGCCGCGCTCCCGCGAGCTCGCCGAGCGGGCGCGGGACTCGCTGCTCGGCGGCGTGCCGATGACCTGGATGATGCGCTGGGCGGGGCCGTACCCGCTCTTCCTCGCCGAGGCGAAGGGCGCGCGCGTGGTGGACGTCGACGGGCACGAGTACGTCGATCTCTGCCTGGGCGACACCGGTGCGATGGCCGGGCACGCGCCGGATCCGGTGGTGCGCGCGGTCGCCGAGCGCGCGGCGGCCGGGATCACCGCGATGCTCCCGACGGAGGACGCCGCCTGGGCAGGCGAGGAGCTGGCGCGCCGCTTCGGGCTGCCGCTCTGGCAGTTCACGCTCTCGGCCACGGACGCGAACCGTTTTGCGATCAGGATGTGCCGCGCGGTCACCGGGCGCTCGAAGATCCTCGTCTTCAACGGCTGCTACCACGGCACGGTCGACGAGACGTTCGCGACGTTGCGCGAGGACGGCTCGGTGGGAGTGCGCCCGGGGAACGTCGGGCCGCCGGTCGACCCGGCCCTGACGACGAAGGTCGTCGAGCTGAACGACCTCGACGCGCTCGAGGCCGCGCTCGCGCCCGGCGACGTCGCCTGCGTGCTCGCCGAGCCGGCGCTGACGAATATCGGCATCGTCCTGCCCGACCCGGGCTTCCACGAGGCGCTCCGCGAGCTGACGCGGCGCACCGGCACCCTGCTCGTGATCGACGAGACGCACACCTTCAGCGCCGGCCCCGGCGGGTACACGGCCGCCCACGGGCTCGACCCCGACCTGCTCACGATCGGCAAGGCGATCGGCGGCGGCGTCCCCGTCGGCGCGTTCGGCGTCGGCGCGGAGCTCGCGCGGCGCGCGCTCGGGCAGGAGGGGGCCGACTACGAGGACGTCGGCGGCGTCGGCGGCACGCTCGCCGGCAACGCGCTCTCGCTCGCGGCCGTCCGCGCCACCCTCGGCGAGGTGCTGACCGAGGAGGCGTTCGCGCGCATGCTCGCGCTCGGCGAGCGGCTCGCGGACGGCGTCGGCACTGTGATCGCCGCCGCCGGGATGCCGTGGCACGTGACCCGGCTCGGCGCCCGCGCCGAGTACCGCTTCACCCCCGAGCCGCCGCGGAACGGCGGCGAGTCGTCGGCGGCGGGCGACGAGGAGCTCGAGCGCTTCCTCCACCTCTTCGCGCTCAACCGCGGCGTCCTGATCACCCCGTTCCACAACATGGCGCTCGTCTCGCCGGCGACCACCGAGGCCGACGTCGACCGGCACAGCGAGGTCTTCGCGGCCGCGCTGCACCAGCTGCAGGGGGAGCTCGCGTGACCGACCCGGACGTCCGGCTCGAGTCGGTCGTCAAGCGCTTCGACGGCGTCGTCGCCGTCGACGGGATCACCCTCGAGATCCCCTCCGGCTCCTTCTTCGCGCTGCTCGGCCCGTCCGGCTGCGGCAAGACGACGACGCTGCGGATGATCGGCGGCTTCGAGGAGCCGGACGAGGGCGCGATCTACCTCGGTGACCGCGACGTCGTCGGCCTGCCGCCCCACCGGCGCGACGTCAACACCGTCTTCCAGAGCTACGCGCTCTTCCCCCACCTCTCGATCTTCGACAACGTCGCGTTCGGGCTGCGGCGAAAGGGCGTGGACAAGACGCAGGTGAAGGGCCGCGTCGAGGAGATGCTGCGCCTTGTGGGCCTCGAGGGCCTGGGCGGTCGGCGCCCGCGCCAGCTCTCCGGCGGCCAGCAGCAGCGCGTCGCGCTCGCCAGGGCGCTCGTGAACCGGCCGCAGGTGCTGCTGCTCGACGAGCCGCTTGGCGCCCTCGACCTGAAGCTGCGCAAGCAGATGCAGCTGGAGCTGAAGGCGATCCAGCACGACCTCGGCCTCACCTTCGTGCACGTCACGCACGACCAGGAGGAGGCGATGACGATGGCCGACGCGATCGCGGTCATGAACGGCGGCCGAATCGAGCAGCTCGGCGCCCCCAGCGAGCTCTACGAGAAGCCCGCGACGGCCTTCGTCGCAGGCTTCCTCGGCGTCTCCAACCTCCTGCACGGCTCCGTCACCGGTCCCGGCCGCGTCCGGCTCGACACGGGCGACGAGTTCGCGGCCGACACGGGCGAGCGCACGGGACGCGTCGCCGTCGGCATCCGCCCCGAGAAGATCCGGCTCGGCCCGCCCGGCGAGGGCGACTCGAGCCTCGCCGGCACCGTCAGGGAGACCGCCTACGTCGGCGTCGCGACCCAGTACGTGGTCGAGACCGGCGCCGGGACCCTGATCGTCTACGTCCAGAACGACGGCTCCGCGCTCTCGCTCCGGCCCGGCGCCGCGGCGATCCTCAGCTGGAGCCCGCACGCGACCTTCGTCGTCGACCCTGCACAGGAGGAATCCACATGACCCATCCCTTGACCCGCCGTCAGCTGCTCGAGCGCGCCGCGCTCGGCGGCGCGGCCCTCACCCTGCCCGGGTTCCTCGCCGCCTGCGGCGGGGACGACGCCGCGACGGTGGCGACGACCGCGACCGGCGGCGGCGAGAAGGAGCTGGCGAGCCGCCTCCGCTTCGCGAACTGGCAGCTCTACGTCGACGTCGACGAGAAGACCAAGAAGCGGCCGACGCTCGACCAGTTCAAGGCCGACACGGGCGTCACCGTCGACTACTTCGAGGAGATCAACTCGAACGACGAGTACTTCGGGAAGATCCAGGGCCCGCTCTCGCGCGACCAGGGGATCGACCGCGACATCATCGTCCTCACCGACAACTCGCGCTATCCAGGCCTGATGGTCGAGGAGGGGTGGCTGGAGCAGCTCGACAAGGACGCGATCCCGAACATCTCGAACCTCGTCGACGCGCTCAAGAGCCCGCCGTTCGACCCCGACCGCTCCTACTCGCTGCCGTGGCAGTCCGGGATGACGGGCATCGCCTACAACGCGAAGCTGAGCGCGACCCCGATCACCTCGATCGAGCAGCTGCTCGAGGACCCGAAGCTGAAAGGGAAGATCACGCTCCTCTCGGAGATGGCCGACACGCTCGGCGTCGTGATGAAGGCGAACGGCGACGACCCGGCCTCGGTCACCGACGACACGTTCAAGAGCGCGATCGACCGGGTCAAGGCTGCCGTCGACTCGGGCCAGGTGCGCCAGTTCACCGGCAACGACTACTCGGGGCCGCTCTCGAAGGGCGACCTCGTCGCAGCGCTCTCCTGGTCGGGCGACGTCGTCCAGCTCCAGGCCGACAACGCGAACCTGAAGTGGGGGATCCCGAAGGACGGCGGCATGATCTGGACGGACAACATGCTGATCCCGAAGGGCGGAGACGCGTTCACGGCGTCGACCTACATGAACTTCGTCTACGACCCCGTCGTCGCCGCGAAGATCGCCGCCTACGTCAACTACGTGACGCCGGTGAAGGGCGCGAAGGAGGAGCTCGCGAAGACCGATCCGGACACGGCCGCGAACCCGCTGATCTTCCCGGACGAGGAGACGCTCGCGCAGGTCTCGGGCTTCGACTCGAAGGCGCTCAACAACCAGGACTACATCGAGCAGTGGCAGACGCTGCTGGGGGCGTAGGGACGCCTGCGGCACGGCGATGACGTTCTTCCACCGGCACAAGTGGCTGGCTCCATGGAGCCTGCTCACGCCCGGGCTCGCATGGCTCGCGGTCTTCTTCGTGCTGCCGCTCGGGTTCCTCGCCTACCAGTCGCTCCAGAGCGGGATCTTCCCGAGCTACGAGTTCACCTGGGAGTTCGGGAACTACGGCGACGCGTTGTCGGACAACCGCGAGCAGCTCTTCCGCTCGTTCCGGTACGCGGCGATCGCGACGCTGCTCGCGCTCGCGTTCAGCTACCCGCTGGCCTACTGGATCGCCTTCCGGGCCGGCCGCTGGAAGAACGTCTTCCTCGTGCTGGTCGTGGCGCCGTTCTTCGTCACCTACCTGATCCGGACGATCGCCTGGCAGACGATCCTCTCCGACGACGGGACGGTCGTCAGCGTGCTGCGGACGATCGGGCTGCTCGCCGACGACGGCCGCCTGCTGGCGACCTCGACGGCCGTCGTCGCCGGGATCACCTACAACTACCTCCCCTTCGCGATCCTCCCGCTGTACGTCTCGCTGGAGCAGATCGACCGGCGGATGCTCGAGGCGGCGGAGGACCTCTACGCGAGCCGGCGGAAGGCGTTCCTGCGCGTGACGCTGCCGCTCTCTCTGCCCGGGATCTTCGCGGCGACGCTGCTGACGTTCATCCCGGCTGCCGGCGACTTCATCAACGCCGAGCTGCTGGGCGGCCCGAACCAGGCCATGATCGGGAACGTGATCCAGTCGAAGTTCCTCGCCCTGATCGACTACCCGTCGGCGGCGGCGCTGTCCTTCGTGCTGATGGCGCTGATCGTCGCCGCGATCGCGGTCTACGCGCGGATCGTCGGCTCGGAGCGGCTCTGATGAAGGCGCTCCGCGGCAGGTTCCTCGACGCCTACGCGACGCTCGCGATCGGCTACATGCTGCTGCCGATCGCGGTCGTGCTGCTGTTCTCGTTCAACGACCCGGCCGGCCGCTTCAACTACGTCTGGCAGAGCTTCACCTTCGACAACTGGGTCGACTGGGACGCCGTGCCTGGCCTCCGCGACGCGCTCGAGACGTCGTTGCTGATCGCCGTGCTCGCGAGCCTGACCGCGACGACGCTCGGGACGCTGATCGCGCTCGCGCTCGTGCGGCACGACTTCCGCGGCCGCGCGCCGATCAACTTCCTGATCTTCCTGCCGATGGCCGCGCCCGAGATCGTGCTCGGCGCCTCGCTGCTGACGCTCTTCCTCAACCAGTCGCTGCTCGACCTCGGCTTCTGGACGATCTTCATCGCGCACGTGATGTTCAACATCTCGTTCGTCGTCGTCACCGTGCGCGCCCGGCTCGTCGACTTCGACCGCCACCTCGAGGAGGCGGCCGCCGACCTCGGCGCCACCGGGCTCGAGACGTTCAGGCTGATCACGATGCCGCTGCTCTGGCCGGCGATCCTGGCCGGCGCGCTGCTCGCCTTCGCGATCTCGGTCGACGACTTCGTGATCACCTACTTCAACTCGGGGAGCGAGATCACGTTCCCCGTCTTCGTCTGGGGCCAGGCCGCGCGAGGCGTCCCGCCGCAGGTCAACGTGATCGGCTCCGCCGTCTTCCTCGCCGCTGTCGGGATCATGCTCGCCAGCGTCATCGTCCAGACCCGCCGCCGGAAGGAATCCACCGCATGACGACCACTGCCCACGCCGACCTCCAGCAGGCGGCCCGCGACCACCTCTGGATGCACTTCACCCGGATGAGCGGCTACGCCGCGAACGAGGTGCCGATCATCGTCCGCGGCGACGGCTGCTACCTCGAGGACTCGAAGGGGAAGCGCTATCTGGACGCGCTCGCAGGCCTCTTCTCGGTCAACATCGGCTACGGCTTCGGCGAGGAGATCGGGCAGGCGGCGCTCGCGCAGATGAAGGAGCTGCCGTTCTACACGAACTGGTCCTACGCGCACCCGCGCGCGATCGAGCTGGCGAGCGAGCTGGCGTCGCTCGCGCCGGGCGACCTCAACCGCGCGTTCTTCGTCTCCGGCGGCTCCGAGGCCGTCGAGTCGGCATGGAAGCTGGCGCGGCAGTACTTCCTCGCCCGCGGCGGCAAGCGGGTGCCGTCCGACGAGACGCGTCACGACGAGCGCGTCGGCTCGCCCTCGCCGCGCAAGTACAAGGCGATCGCGCGCCAGATCGCCTACCACGGCACGACGATGGGGGCGCTCTCGATCAACGGCATCCCCGCCCTGAAGGAGACGTTCGAGCCGCTCGTGCCCGAGGTCCGGCACGTCAAGAACACGAACCGCTACCACCGGCCGCCGGACGAGACCGAGGCGGAGTTCACGGCGATGCTGCTCGAAGACCTGGAGGGGGCGATCCTCGCGATGGGCCCCGAGTCGATCTGCCTCGTGCACATGGAGCCGGTGCAGAACGCGGGCGGTGCCTTCACCCCGCCGGAGGGCTACTGGAAGGGCGTGCGGGAGCTCTGCGACCGCTACGACATCCTGCTCTCCGCCGACGAGGTGATCACCGCCTTCGGCCGCGTCGGCCACTGGTTCGCCTCCGAGCGCTACGACATCCGGCCCGACATCGTCTGCTGCGCGAAGGGCCTCTCGTCCTCCTACGCGGCGATCGGCGCTGTGCTCGCGAGCGACAAGGTGATGGCGCCGTTCCTCGAGGACGCCTCGATGTACGCGCACGGGATCACCTTCGGCGGCCATCCGGTCATGTCCGCGATCGCGCTGAAGAACATCGAGATCATGAAGCGGGAGAAGATCATGGAGCGCGTGCTCGGCAACGAGGACGCGTTCCGCGCGACGCTGGAGACGCTGCTCGAGCTGCCGATCGTCGGCGACGTGCGCGGAACCGGCTACTTCTACGCGATCGAGCTCGTCAAGGACAAGGAGACGCGCGAGACCTTCGACGACGAGGAGTGCGAGTCGCTGTTGCGCGGCTTCCTCTCGCCGGCCCTCTTCGAGCGCGGCCTGATCTGCCGCGCGGACGACCGAGGCGACCCGGTGATCCAGATCTCGCCACCGCTTGTCGCCGGGCAGGCCG
>JANPKC010000040.1:0-2974 GCA_031425855.1 Actinomycetes bacterium
GAGGGCGCGCTGCCGATCGTCCTCGGCGGCGACCACTCGGTCGCGCTCGGGACGCTCGGCGGGCTCTCCCAGGTGCACGGTGTGGGCGGCGTGCTCTGGATCGACGCGCACGGCGACCTGAACACGCCGGAGACGTCGCCCAGCGGCAACGTGCACGGGATGCCGCTCGCGGCGGCGCTCGGCTTCGCGAACGGCCGCTTCGAGAGCGACGCGTGGACGCTGCCGGCGGTCGCGCCCGAGCGCGTCGCGCTCGTCGGGCTGCGCTCACTCGACGCGCGCGAGCGCGAGCGGATCCGCGAGCTCGGGATCAAGGCCTACACGATGAGCGACATCGACCGGATCGGGATCGAGCGCGCGGTCAGGGAGTCGCTGACGCAGATCGCGGGGCCCGGCTTCGTCCACGTCTCGCTCGACATGGACGCGCTGGACCCCGAGGTCGCCCCGGGCGTCGGCACACCGGTGCGCGGCGGGCTCTCCTACCGCGAGGCGCACCTCGCGCTCGAGCTGGTCGCAGAATCCGGCCTCGCCGGCTCATTCGAGGTGGTCGAGGTGAACCCGATCCTCGACCGGCAGAACGAGACCGCCGCGCTCGCCGTCGAGCTGGTCGCGAGCGCCCTCGGGAAGACGATCCTCTAGCGGACGGTCACGTTCAGGCAGACGCCGGGAACGACGTAGTCCGGCGCGAAGCGCTCGGCGTTCCGCTCGACCGCGGCGCGCACCTGCTCCTGCTCCTCCGACGTCAGCCGAGCGATGACGGCGGCGAGAGCGCCGGCGAGCTCGAGCGTGAACCGCCACCACTCCTCGAACGACCCGTAACTCCACTCCATCTCGACTCGCTCGATCTCGGGCGTGCCGAAGCCGGCGGCGCCGACGAGCTCACGGATCCGCTCCGGCTTCGCCAGCGCGAAGATGCCGGGGTCATCCGGCTGCGGCGGCGGCACGAGGCCGAGTTCGACCATCGTCCGCCCGATCGTCGAGGCCCACGGATTGGCGTCGCCGTCGTCCCAGACCGAAAGGACGAGCCGTCCGCTCGGGCGCAGGACGCGGCGAGTCTCGGCGAGGGCTGCCGCGGGATCCGGCATCAGCATGTAGCCCCAGCGGCAGAGGACGCCGTCGACGCTCGCGTCCGGCAGGTCGATCGCCTGTGCGTCTATCCGCAGAAACTCCGCGTTCTCGATCCCCAGCTCGTGCGCGCGGCGCCGTGCCGCTTCGACCATGCGGGGCGAGAAATCCGTCGAGAGGAGGCGCCCGTCGCGCCCGAGCCGGCGTGCCGCCGCGAATCCGGTGTCTCCCGCCCCCGCCGCGAGCTCGAGGATCGTCTCCCCCGGCTGCGGGTCGAGCGCCTCCACCATCCGTTCACCGACGACGTGAGAGGCCGCCCACACCATGTCGCGCTCGCGCTCCCAGCCCGGCGCGGCAGCCTCCCAGGTGGCCAGGACGTCGCTCACGCCGAGACCCCGCTGAACTGCGGCAGGATGTCGCGCCCATAGGCCTCGAGCGTCGCCTCCTGGCCGTGGGTCATCAGGTAGACGTTGAACTGGTCGACGCCGATCGACTCGAGCTCGCGCAGCTTCGCGAGCACCTGCTCGGTGTTGCCGATCGCGCAGAAGCGGTCGCAGATCTCGTCCGTGACGAACTCGCCGTGCTTCGCGCCGACCCGGGAGTGCTCGTTGTAGTCGTAGAACTTCCGCGCCTCGACGTAGTCCGTGAGCACCTTCGGCACGACCGAGCCATCCGTCCCGTAGCGGTCGATCAGGTCCTGCACGTGGTTGGAGACCATCGCCGGGAACCAGCGCACCTGGTCGCGCGCGTCGGCGAGGTCGCCGGAGATGTGGCTCGGGGCGCTGACGATGCACTTCAGCGCCGCCGGGTCGCGCCCGGCCTCCTCGGCGGCCTTGCGCGCCGTGTCCATGATCCAGACGATGATGTCCGGGTCGGCGAGCTGGATGATGACGCCGTCGCCCTGCCGTCCGGCGACCGCGAGCGCCTTCGGGCCGTAGCCGGCGACGTGCATCTCGATCTCGGGCAGCTCCGGCCGCACCCACTTGAGCTGGAGCTCCTTCTCGTTCCAGGAGACCTCCTTGCCGTTCATGAACGGCTTCACCATCTTCAGCGCCTCTTCGAAGTCCGCGACCTTCATCGGCTTGCGGCCGACGTAGCGGACGGCCGAGTCGCCGCGGCCGACGCCCATGATCATCCGGCCGTTCGAGATGTCCTGCAGCGTCGCGTACGCGCTCGCGAGCACCGTCGGGTCGCGCGTGGCGGGGTTCGTGACCATGTGGCCGAGCTTGATCCTCGACGTCTCGTTGGCGACCAGCGCCATCACGGGCATCGATTCCTGCCAGAGGACGTGCGAGTCGTACGTCCAGCCGTACTCGAAGCCCTGGGCCTCGGCGAGCTTCATCAGCTCGATCAGGCGCTGATAGGGCGGATCGGGAAGGACGGTGACGCCGAAGCTGAGCAATGCGGAACCCCCTGGTTGCGGTGAGACGGCGCTCGTGGGCAGGGACGACGCATTCTCGCGCGAATCCCGGCGCGTGGCAACGTGGCCCTACTACCTGTTCGCGGTCGCCGCGGGAGCGATGCTGCCGATCCAGTTCGGGATCAACGCGCAACTCGCCACCTGGGTCGGGAGCCCGCTGCGCGCGACGCTCGTCTCGTTCGTGGTCGGGGCGGCGGTGCTGCTCGTCGCGGCGCTCGTCTTCGCCCGTGGAGTCTCGGGCGGCCGCGACCTCGGCGCCGCCCCGTGGTGGGTCTGGGTCGGCGGCTTCCTCGGCGCGTTCTACGTGCTCGGCTCCGTCGTCACCGCACCGAAGCTCGGCGCGGCTGCGCTCTTCGCCTTCATCCTCGCGGGCCAGGCGGTCGCGTCGCTCGCGGTCGACCACTTCGGCTGGGTCGGCTTCGACGAGAACCCCGCTACTCCGGGCCGCCTGCTCGGATTGGCGCTCGTCGCGGCGGGTGTCGCTGCTGTTCG